>JBJESI010000239.1:0-4995 GCA_051882715.1 Oscillospiraceae bacterium | reverse complement strand
AAAGAGAGTATGATTTTGCGGGAGTGGGCAAAAAGGATATGTACCTTCTCCACCATGAGGAAATCGAGTCTCTTGCAAAAAATATCCCGGGAGTTAAAAGAATACGTTTCTTTATGACCTTCGGTCAGAGCTACCTTACGCATATGAAATGCCTTGAAAATGTCGGAATGCTTTCCACCTCGCCTGTTATGTTTGAGGGCAGGGAGATTGTTCCCATTCAGTTTTTGAAGGCGCTTTTGCCCGACCCTGCAAGTCTCGGACCGAGAACTAAGGGAAAAACAAATATCGGCTGTATTTTCACGGGAATTAAGGACGGCAAGGAAAAGACGATTTATATTTACAATGTATGCGACCATGAGGAGTGCTACAAGGAGGTAGGCTCTCAGGCGGTTTCGTATACAACGGGCGTTCCCGCAATGATAGGCGCCGCAATGATAGTAAGCGGAGTATGGCACAAGGACGGCGTATACAATATTGAGGAATTTGACCCCGATCCGTTTATGGATGCGCTGAATAGATTCGGACTTCCCTGGGTAGTTGACGAAAATCCCGTTACGGTAGAATAAAATGAGGTTTAACGAGCTGCCGACGCCTGCTTATGTGCTTGATGAAGCAAAGCTTATATCAAATCTTGAAATTCTTAAAGGGCTTCAGGAGCGCACAGGCTGTAAAATACTTCTGGCGCAAAAGGCGTTTTCGATGTTTGCGGTTTATCCTCTTATTTCAAAGTATTTAAGCGGAACCACTGCAAGCGGATTATACGAAGCACGGCTTTCCTATGAAGAATTTGAGGGCGAAAATCATGTTTTTGAGCCCGCATATAAAGAGGACGAATTTGACGTGCTTTGCAAAATTTGCGACCACATCGTTTTCAATTCCTTTTCTCAGCTTGAAAAATTCAGGAGCAGGTGGGAGACCGCAGGAAAAAGCGTTGGAATACGGATAAATCCCGAGTTTTCCACGCAGGACGGCCACGCAATCTACGACCCCTGCGCTGAATTTTCACGGCTCGGCGTTACCGAAAGGAATTTCAGGGAGGACTTGCTTTCGGGAGTTGAGGGACTTCATTTTCATACTTTGTGTGAACAAAATTCCGACGATTTGGTAAGAACCTTCGAGGCGGCGGAGCGGAAATTTGGCAAATATCTTCACAAAATGAAGTGGATAAACCTGGGCGGAGGTCATCATATAACACGGAGCGATTATGATATTAAGTCGCTTGAAGAGCTTATATTAAGGATAAAATGTGAGTACGGTCTTCAGGTGTATCTCGAACCGGGAGAGGCTGTTGCGCTGAATGCAGGGTATCTTGTGACGGAGGTTATGGATATTATCGATAACGGCATGAAAATCCTAATTCTCGATACCTCCGCCGCCTGCCATATGCCCGACGTGCTTGAGATGCCCTACCGTCCTCCCCTTAAAGGAGCAGGTATGCCGGGCGAAAAAGCTTTTACCTACCGCCTTTCTTCGAGAACCTGCCTTGCCGGAGATGTAATCGGAGATTTCAGCTTTGATGATGAAATTAAAATCGGCGACAGGCTGTGCTTTGAGGATATGGCGATATATTCTATGGTGAAAAACAACACATTTAACGGAATGGCTCTGCCTTCAATAGCTGTGATGCACTCTGACGGCGAGTGCGAAATAATCAAGCAATTCGGCTATAATGACTTTAAGGAGCGTTTATCCTGATGGCTGAACTTACAACACTTCCTAAAAACGACGGCTTTTATATGCCTGCGGAATTTTCCCCTCACGATGGCTGTATTATGATTTGGCCCGAGCGCCCCGGCTCTTGGATTTACGGAGGAGAGCAGGCGCAAAAAACCTTTGCGAAAATTGCAGAAGCCATATCGGAAAGCGAGCGTCTTATTATGCTTGCAAGCCCCGAGGGCTATGAAAAAGCAAGGAAAATGCTGCCCGATAATATCGAGGTTCAGGTTATTCAAAGCGACGATGCGTGGGCAAGGGATACTGCGCCGACCTTTGTGGTAAAGGACGGAAAAGTTCGGGGAATAAGCTGGAGCTTTAACGCTTGGGGCGGCGAATATGACGGGCTTTATTCCTCATGGGAAAAGGACGACGCCTTGGCAGGCGAATTTTGCCGAAAAAACGGCTATGATTTTTATAATGCCGCGCCCTTTGTTTTAGAAGGAGGCTCTGTTCATTCGGACGGAGCGGGAACGCTTTTAGTGACGGAAGCATGCCTTCTCAGCAAGGGGAGAAACCCGTCCCTTACAAAGGCGGAGATAGAGGAAAAGCTGAAAAATTATCTGGGAGCCGACAAGGTCATCTGGCTTCCGAGGGGTATATATAACGACGAAACAAATGAACACGTAGACAATGTTTGCGCTTTTACGGCGCCTGCCGAGGTAGTTCTTGCGTGGACGGACAACAAATCCGACCCGCAGTATGAGCTTTCGAGCGCCTGCCTTAATGTGCTTGAAAACGAAACAGACGCAAAGGGGCGGAGAATAAAGGTGCACAAGCTTCCGATACCCGATTGCCCCGTGTGCATAACAGAGGACGAGCTTTGCGGCTATACCTTTGAGGACGGAGAGGACGAAAGGGAAGCGGGCGAGCGGCTTGCGGCTTCTTATGTAAACTTTTATTTTTCAAATGATGCGGTGATTCTTCCGCAGTTCGGCGGAGAAAACGAAGAAAGCGACCGCAGAGCCGTGCGGATTATGACTGACATTTGCAAAAACAGAAAAGTAATTCCCATATACGCAAGAGACGTAATTGTCGGCGGAGGCAATATTCATTGCATAACGCAACAGATTCCGAAAGGAGAAAAGTGATTTGAGAAAAGTAAAGGCTGCCGCAGTGCAGATGAAATGCGCTCAAAGCGTAAGTGAAAATCTTGATACAGCCGAGCGCCTTGTAAGAGAGGCGGCAGGGAAGGGAGCGCAGATTATACTGCTTCCCGAGCTTTTTGAGCGCCGTTATTTTTGTCAGGAGCGCAGATACGATTACTATAATTTTGCATCTCCTGCAATGGAAAACCCTGCGGTAATCCGTTTTGCAAAGATAGCAAAAGAACTTGGCGCAGTTATCCCTGTAAGCTTTTATGAAAGGGACGGAAATGTATTTTACAATTCGGTTGCCGTAATCGACGCAGACGGGAGCATGCCGGGAGTCTACCGCAAAACGCATATCCCCGATGACCATTATTATCAGGAAAAATTCTATTTTACACCCGGCAATACGGGCTTTAAGGTTTGGAAAACGAGGTACGGGACAATCGGCGTGGGCATTTGCTGGGACCAGTGGTTTCCCGAAACGGCGCGCTCTATGGCGATTATGGGAGCGGAGCTTCTGCTTTATCCCACCGCAATAGGCTCGGAGCCTATATTGGAGTGTGACAGTATGCCTCATTGGCGGCGCACTATGCAGGGACACGCCGCGGCAAATATTGTCCCCGTTATAGCCGCAAACCGTATAGGCCGTGAAGATGTCATACCCTGCGAAGAAAACGGAGGTCAAAGCTCATCGCTGTGCTTTTACGGCTCTTCCTTTATGACGGACGAGCTGGGCGAGATTGCCGTTCAGGCTTCAAGGGACAGCGAAGAGGTGCTTATAAAGGAGTATGATTTAGACGAAATAGCAAATACCCGTTATTCATGGGGACTTTTCCGTGACCGCCGACCGGAATGTTACGGTACTATCACCGAATAATTTGTAAATTTAAAGACTGACGTCCTGTCACGCTTAAGCGGCAAGGCGTCAGCCCTTAATTTTTTTATTTTGCGAAAGCTTTGAAAAATACTTAAAGGTAATAGGCCAAACACAGCCTGCAAACGCCGTTAGGAGAAAATACCGAACTCCGTCCGCAAGACAGCTCCTGTTAAAAATCAGATACAATGGCTCTTTAAGTCCCGATTCTATCAAAAAGAGCGGTATTATTCCAAGCGTCAGCTTTAGAACCTGCACCCACCGAACCGCCTTTGTTTCAAAGTGAATAAATTTTTCGTCGATTTCAAAAGCAAACCACAGTCCTATTATACAGCCGAAGATTTTATAGGCGTTTTGGATTCCGTGACTGAGATTTTCAGCGTCAACATCGGCAGGGAATTTATAAAGCTCTGCAAAAAGCAGAAATGTCACGGATAAAACCGTCATAATCGCAAAAAAGAGTCTCATGCTTTTTGTATTTCCTGAAGCCTTGCCGACAACAGGGTACATTACGAAGACCAAAATCAGCGCAGTTGCCAGTGAAACACCCACATCAAGGGGCGTGTGGACGCCGAGATACATTCTTGAAAGCGGTACTGCGGCGCATACGGTTATGCAGAGCACACGAAGCAATCTGTTTTTTTGAATACGGGCAACGCATCCGAAAGCTCCTGCCGCCGCTTGCGTGTGACCGCTGGGAAAGGAGTAGCCTGTTGCCGTATTTCTTGCGCTCTCAACAACTGAAAGCGAGGGATCCCGCACCCAAGGGCGTGGAATACGAAAAGCGAGCTTTAAAAACTGATTTGCAACAGTTCCCGCAAATCCTACAAAGAGTATATAATATCCCTGCTTTTTATCAATGCACCAAAAGAACAGCAGACCGATAATTATGAAAACGGTCTCTTCACCGAAATGCGTAATAAAAGAGAAAACGGCGTCGGCAAACGGATTGCGAAGCCCCTCTAAAAATCTGAGAAATTCCACAGAGCTTCCTCGTTTCTTTAAAATGAAATGTAATCAAGGTTATTATAGCACAAAAATGCGGCAAAAACAATCGGAGTTTTCAAATAAGGGGCTTGCCTAAGTTATATTAAGTCTAAAATTTATGACAGCGATAATAAGTTTTAGGGAAAGGTTAGTGATAAAATGAGGTTGCTTTTTAAAATAGACACAAAAGACTATGACTTAAAAGGAAAGATTTTTATTAGACCGTCTGTTCGCAGTATTATTGTCAGGAATAATAGAGTTGCAATGGTGCATAGCCTGAAATACGACTATTACAAGAATTATTAGAAAAGAGGTAATAGGGATGAGATA
>JBJESI010000238.1:0-4995 GCA_051882715.1 Oscillospiraceae bacterium | reverse complement strand
ATGTAAAAGCGCATGAAAACAACATCCAAAATGTCAATTTTTGAGTCGCCGTTAATGTGCGCAGAGGTTTCCTCTAAGACGGCGTTTCCCACAATATGCGCTCTTGTTAGTACGACATCAAGTACATCGAGTCTGCCGTCGCCGTTGACATCTCCCAAAACCTCGCTTGACGCAAATGCGGTTCCGCCGAAAATTGCCGTCACAGTCAGCATTGCGGCAAAAATTATGCTTAAAAATCTTTTCATTTTAATTCTCCCGGTTTGTCAGAACGGGCTTCATAGCCTCAATTTCCGAATTTATCTTTTCTTTTACTTCCTCCGAAGGACTAAACAGCGAATTGTATCTGTAAAATACTATTCCCTGCGCGCTTTTTTGCGACATAATTTCTTTTATCTGAGCCGCAAGAATACCGTCGTTTTCTATCCATTCGGAAATTCCGTCAGAGCCTGCGTTTGCATCGGATTTTCCGATTTTATATGCCGCAAGCCCTCCCATAAGCTTTACGCTGTCGCATTTAATCATATCCTGCCAGCGCTCTGCGGTAACCGTAAACGGCGATGTGCTGTTTCTGAAGCCGTAATAAAGCTGTGGGATTATCACGTCAACATAACCGCTCTGGGAGCACCATTTGCGTACATCGGCATACTGGGAATTATAATTGTTGTCAATATTGCCCTGAGGGCTTATGCTGAACACCGCACGGCCTCCTATTGCGTCATAAACTCCTTTTACAAGAGAATTTACATTTGCCATACGAAATTCAGACAAAGACTCCTCTTTGCTTTCCGAAAAAGCCTGACTGTCAAACGCTTCGTCCGTGGTAGGATAAAAATAGTCGTCAAAATGTATTCCGTCCACATCGTAATTATCTACGATTTCCTTAACTCCGTTTATTATGAGGTTTCTTGTTTCCTCATAGGCGGGATTAAGGTAATACCTGCCGTCAACATTGACAACATAGGTTCCGTTTTTCTCCTGCGCCCACTTTTTTGTAATAAAGCCGTCGTCAATATTTTCAAAATCCGTCTGAAGCCTTAAAGGATTTATCCATGCGTGAACCTGTATACCGTTTGAATGACAAAGCCTTATCGCCGTATCGAGTATATCGTAATCAATATCCCCTATCCTGTCCGTTTTGGGGTAGTACGCCGAATTATAGTAAGCGTCGCCGTGAGAACGCACATGCAAAAAAATTGCGTTTATCCCGATTTCCTTGCAATTATTTATTACCTCGGTCATTTTCTTTTCAAAATCAGCCTTGTCCGAGTTAATAAAAATTTCTTCAAAATCAAGATAAGAAAACCAGACTCCGTTGACAGTATCAGCGCTGACATTGGGTTTATCCGTGACAGGAGGACTCTCAGGCCGCAGAGCCACGTCAAATATACCTGTTTTTCCGCAGGACACAAGGAGAAGAGCGCTTATCAGCATCGCAACTATCCGCTTCAAAACATCACCTCCGCAAATACACTTTGTCCATATTTATGTCAGGCGCTTTTATGTTATGTCAGAAATTAACCTTATGAAAAACCTTTTTTCCTTTCTTGATAACCGCATAGCCCTCGGAATAATCCGCAGAGGAAACCATAGCCGCAGTATCCGTAATTTTTACTCCGTCAACCGAAACGCCGCCCTGCGTTACAAGACGCCTTGCTTCGCCCTTTGAGGGGCAAAGTCCGCAGGCAACAAGCAAATCAAGTATGCCTATTTTTCCGTCGGTAAGCTTTTCGGCAATATCGGTAGAGGGCATATTCTCGTCCGCCACGCCCGAGGAAAACATTGATTTTGCAGTTGCAAGAGCTTTGCTTGCCTCCTCATCGCCGTGGACCATCTTTGTAAGCTCGAAAGCAAGCATTTCCTTGGCCTTATTAAGCTCGCTTCCCTGCCAGTTCTCCATAGCCTCAATTTCTTCAATCGGGATAAAGGTCAGAAGCTTCATACATTTTATTACGTCTGCGTCAGAGACATTTCTCCAGTACTGGAAAAATTCATAGGGAGATGTCTTTTCGGGGTCAAGCCAAACCGCTCCCCTCTCGGTTTTGCCCATTTTCTTGCCCTCGGAATTAAGAAGAAGGGTTATTGTCATTGCGTGAGCATCTTTTCCCAGCTTTCTGCGGATAAGCTCTGTTCCGCCCAGCATATTAGCCCACTGGTCGTCGCCGCCGAACTGCATATTGCAGCCGTACTTTTGGAAAAGCATATAAAAGTCATAGCTTTGCATTATCATATAGTTAAATTCAAGGAAGGTAAGACCTCTCTCCATTCTCTGCTTGTAGCACTCGAATGTGAGCATTCTGTTTACGCTGAAATGGGGGCCTATATCACGCAGAAATTCAACATAATTAAGGTCTAAAAGCCACTGGGCGTTGTTTACCATGAGAGCCTTGCCGTCGGAAAAGTCAATAAATCTGCTCATCTGCTTTTTAAAGCACTCGCAGTTATGCTCTATATCCTCGGGGGTCAACATTTTTCTCATATCCGATTTGCCCGACGGATCTCCGACCATACCCGTTCCTCCGCCGATAAGGGCTATCGGCTTATTTCCTGCCATCTGAAGCCTTTTCATAAGGCAAAGTGCCATGAAATGTCCTACGTGCAGGCTGTCCGCAGTCGGGTCAAAGCCGATATAAAATGTCGCTTCTCCCGCATTTATAAGCCTTGCGATTTCTTCCTCATTAGTAAGCTGGGCGAGCAAGCCTCTGCGCTTGAGTTCTTCAAATACTGTCATTTTTTCCTCCGTCATTTTTATATAAATTATTTAATCGGTGATAAACAAAAAATCCTTCGGCAAATGCTGCCGAAGGACGAAATTACTCGTGGTACCACCTTGGTTTATCGGACAAAAGCCCGACCTCAGAGCCTGCATATGCAGACCTCGTTCTGTAACGGGAACTCCCGCATTTTCCTACTGCGATTTCGGAAAACAGGCTCAGGGATGTATTCGCATAAAGCTCCCAATGTCCTCGCACCCAACGGACACTCTCTGAAAGGGCTTATTTTATGGTACTTCTTCCCGTCACAGCCTTTAAAATATCTACGGTAATGTTATCATACAAAACAGCCGTTGTCAAGGATTTCTAAAATGAAAAATCTGCTATTTTTTCTCGAATTCCCGTCTCTTTTGCTTGTTTATAAGCATTTCCTCGGCGTTTTTCATTACAAGCTCCGTTGTGTCCTCGCCTGCGAGAATTCTCGCTATTTCCGACGCTCTTCCGTCAAAATCAAGCTCGGTTACGCTTGTATAGGTTCTGCCGTTCTCTGTCTTTTTGGAAATCAGGATATGGTCGTCAGCCTCCGCCGCAAGCTGGGATAGATGCGTTATGCAGATTACCTGTCTGTGCCTTGAAATCTCGGAAAGCTTTTTTGCGACCTTTCCCGCAGCAATTCCGCTTATGCCTGTGTCGATTTCGTCAAAAATCAGCGTCGGAATATCGTCACGGTCTGCAAGCACGCTTTTAAGAGCAAGCATTATCCTTGAAAGCTCGCCGCCCGAGGCTATTTTTGAAATCGGCTTCGGGGGTTCTCCCGGATTTGCCGAAATAAGAAGCTCCGCCTTGTCCATTCCGTTTACGGTAAGCTTGCCTTGCTCTATGCTTGCCGCCATTTTTACTCCCGGCATATCAAGGGCGCTGAGCTCTTCGCACACGGCTCTTGAAAGCCGCTCTCCCGCCTCGGCGCGCTTTTTGCTCAGCTCCTTTGCAAGGTGTGTAGCCTCGGTCAGAAGCCTTGAGCGCTCCTTTGAAAGCCGCTCTATTTCCTCGCTTCCGAGGCTGAGTCCCGCAAGCTCTTTTACGGAATCCTCATGGAGCTTCTGCAAATCAGAAATTGTCATTGAGTATCGCTTCTGAAGACGTTTTAAAAACGACAGCCTTTCCTCCACCTCATCCCGTCGGGCAGGATCTGCGTTCAGCATCGACAAAAGAGAGCTTATATCGCCTTCAAGGTCCTCAAGCTCGATTGCCGCTCCTTCAAGTCGCTTTGCGGTTTCCTCCGACTCGGGCATATACTCGGAAAGCTCGTATGCCTTTTCCCCTGCAAGCCGCACGCTCTGAGCCGCTCCGTTTTCCTCATAGAGAAGTTCACGGACAGCGTTAAGAAGCTCATAGCTTTCGGCTGAATTGCGGAACATTTTAAGCTCAGCTTCAAGAGCCTCCTCCTCGCCCTCCGTAAGCTCAGCGGCTTCAAGCTCGGCGATTATGCCTTTGAGCTTCTCTACCCTTGCTCTGCTTTCACTCTCGCTGACGGCAAGGGTTTTTATCCGCCTTGAAACAGCCTGAAGCTCCTTGAAGGTAGCCCTGTACCTTTCAAGGTCAGACGATAATTCTCCGAAATTATCAATTATATCAATATGTGTTTCGGGCGACAGCAAAATCCTGCTGTCATGCTGCCCGTGAATGTCGATTAAATCCTGGGCGACATCTCTGAGCACCGCTGTGGTCACCGGCTGACCGTTGATTTTGGCTGTGCTTCTGCCGTCTGCGGTTATCTCTCTGCGTACGATTACCTCGTCTGAAAAATCAATGTCATTTTTACGAAGCTTTTCTGCCGCTCTTTCGGGAAGCTCCGTAAAAACTGCGCTTATTACCGCCTTTTGCGCTCCCGTGCGGACAATTTCCCTGCTTGCCCGTCCTCCGAGGATGGCGTTAATTCCGCTTATGAGGATTGATTTGCCTGCTCCTGTTTCACCCGTGAAAACAGTGAAGCTCTTTCCGAAAGAAACGGAGGCCTTTTCAATCACCGCAAGATTTTCTATATAAATCTGGGTAAGCATTTTTTCACCTGCTCCGATACATTTCTTTCATTTCAGAGGCAAATTCCCTTGCCCGTTCCTCGCTTCTGAGCAAAATGAAAATAGTATCGTCGCCTGCGATAGTTCCGACTATCTGCTCGTCATAGCCAAGTGCGTCAATAGCCGCGCAAGCCGCATTGGCAAGCCCTGTGTGACATTTTATTACGCAGATATTTCCCGCATAGTCTACGGATATAACCGATTCG
>JBJESI010000237.1:0-5008 GCA_051882715.1 Oscillospiraceae bacterium | reverse complement strand
TCATAAAACGGAATACCGTGAAAGAAGAAACCATTATGCAGTATATGCGGTTAATTCGGAAATACACGGCTTTGACACCGACAGGGACGCTTTTTGCGGAGCTTACAGAGGCTTTGACAACCCTGAGGTTATAGAAAAGGGAGAGAGCAAAAACAGCTTCGCTCACGGCTGGGCTCCTGTCGGAAGCCATCATATCAAGGTTCACCTTGCGGCAGGCGAAAGCAAAAGCTTTATCTTCGTTCTCGGCTACTGCGAAAATCCCGACGACAGAAAGTTTTCTTCCCCCGGAGTAATTAACAAAGAGCCTGCAAAAACGCTTCTTGAAAAATTTAAAACCGACGAACAGTTTGATGCACAAATGGCAGAGCTTAAAGCTTACTGGGATGGCTTGCTGAAAAAATTCAGTATAAAATCCTCCGATGAGAAGCTGGACAGAATGGTTAATATCTGGAACCAGTATCAGTGCATGGTCACATTCAATATGAGCCGCAGCGCAAGCTATTACGAAAGCGGACTGGGCAGAGGAATGGGCTTCAGGGATTCCTGTCAGGACCTTTTGGGATTTGTTCATCTCATTCCCTCAAGGGCAAGAGAGAGAATAATTGATATTGCTTCGACTCAGTTTGAGGACGGAAGCGCTTATCATCAGTACCAGCCGCTTACCAAAAACGGAAACATGGATGTGGGAAGCGGATTTAACGACGATCCTCTTTGGCTTATAGCGGGAACAGCCGCTTATTTGCGTGAAACAGGCGATTTCTCAATTCTTGATGAAATTTGTGCGTTCGACAACGATATGTCAAAAGCACAGCCCTTAATGGAGCATCTTCGCAGAAGCTTTAATTATACCGTAACACACAAAGGTCCTCATAAGCTTCCGCTTATCGGCCGCGCGGACTGGAACGATTGCCTTAATCTTAATTGCTTTTCTTCCGTCCCGGGAGAAAGCTTCCAGACCTCAGGACCCTCCGAGGGACCTGTCGCCGAGAGCGTTTTTATTGCGGGGATGTTTGTAAAGTACGGCGAAGAATACGCTCAGATTTGCGATTACATCGGACTTTGCGACGAAGCCGCGTCCGCACGTGCGGAGGTTAAAAAAATGTACGATGCAATCCTTGACGCAGGCTGGGACGGCGAGTGGTTTATAAGAGCCTACGACGCATTCTCAAATCCCGTGGGAAGCAAATCCTGCGACGAGGGAAAAATCTATATCGAGCCGCAGGGTATGTGCGTTATGGCAGGAGTCGGAGTTAATGAAGGGCTTGCCGAAAAAGCCCTTGAAAGCGTTGAAAAGCACCTTGATACAAAGTACGGAATAGTTCTTTTACAGCCTGCATATACGACTTATCATCTCAATTTAGGCGAAATTTCCTCGTATCCTCCGGGATATAAGGAAAATGCGGGAATTTTCTGTCACAACAACCCTTGGGTGAGCGCCGCAGAAACCGTGCTCGGTCACGGAAACCGTGCGTTTGAGATATATAAAAAGACCTGCCCTGCGTATATCGAGGAAATAAGCGAAATCCACAGGACAGAGCCGTATGTTTACAGCCAAATGGTAGCAGGCCGTGACGCCGCAACCCACGGTGAAGGAAAGAACAGCTGGCTTACGGGAACTGCCGCATGGACATTTACAAACATCAGTCAGTATATTCTCGGAATAAAGCCGACCTTCGGCGGACTTCGGATTGACCCGTGTATTCCCTCCGACATGGACGGATTTACCTGCGAGAGAGAATTCAGGGGAGCGGTTTATCACATTACCGTTAAAAACCCGAACAGAGTTCAAAAGGGCGTTGTTTCCATGACGGTTGACGGAAAAAAATCCACATCAAACATTGTTGTAATCGAAGAGGGCAAAAAGGAATATACGGTTGAAGTAATTATGGGTTGAGGATACGGCAATGGCTTTTGAAAATGTGAGAAACAAAAGGACGCTCAGAACCCATCAGCAGAAGATAATCGACAAATCAGTTGAATATCTTCGGGACAGAAAGCTCCATATCGTTGCGGCACCGGGGAGCGGAAAAACAGTTCTCGGGCTTGAATGTATCGTAAGAATGAGAAAGCCCGCCTTGGTGCTGTCGCCGGGCTGTACTATCCGCAATCAGTGGCTTAATGAGTTTGTAAGCTCTTTTGAGGCGAACGGAGAGGATTTGTCATCGCAGGTATCCTCCGATTTGTACAATATGAAGCCGCTTACGAGCATTACATATCAGATGCTTACCTGCGCCTTTAAAAAAGAGGAATACGCTTCCGAGGACGATGAAGCAAACGAGCGCGTCAGCTTTGAAAATTTCAATCTTCTTGAAGCTCTTAAGCAGAGCGGCGTCGGCGTAATATGCCTTGATGAGGCTCATCATCTTAAAAGGGAATGGCAAAGAGCCATTTCGTCCATACTTGAGGAAATGAAAAAGGATAGGGAAATTACGGTAATTTCCCTTACTGCGACGCCTCCCTACGATTCCGCCGACAGCGAATGGGATAATTACGAGAGTCTCTGCGGAAAAATTGATATAGAAATATCCGTGCCTGAGCTTGTGGCACGGGGATATCTTTGTCCTCATCAGGATTTTGTGTATTTCAGCAGGCTTACCGACTCTGAGCAGGAGGAATACGAGGCGAAGCTGAGAGAAAAAATCGACGCTGCGTACGGGCTTGCACAAAAGGTCGGCGAAAGCAGTGATTTTCAGGAAATAGCTGCCTATTACTTAAATAAAATTCAAAAAAGCACAAAAGAAGCCGAGCTTTGGCAGGAGGAAATCGCACCTTTTCTAAGTCTTGCCGATAATTTCGGAGTAAGCACGGGCGCTTTGCTTTCCGCAGGCTCTAAAATTCCGGAATACTGCGTTGCTACCGCCGAAAAGGGATTTGAATTTCTGCTTAATAAGGAAAATCCGTTTTACAGCGCGGATATGGCAGAAGAGCTGAAAAAAGCGCTGGGAAGGGCTTATATTGCGAAAAGCGGCAGAGTTTGCTTTATCCCCGAAAGCGAAAGCGGCACCATGACCTTTTCCTTGGGAAAGCTTGAGAGTATCAACGCAATCATAAGCGCAGAATCCGATTCTCTGAAAGAAAAGCTGAGAGCTCTTATTCTGACTGACAGAGTAGGCGCAGACGATGTTCCTTTAATTGAAACAGATACGCCGATAACCAAAATAAGCGCAGTATCCGTTTTTGAGTCTGTTCGCAGGATGAAAAATCCCTCCCTCAGGCTTGCGGTGCTTACAGGCTCCGTAGTGATAATCCCCTCCGACCTCATCGGGGAAATAGATGAAAGCCTGCGCTTCAGTACCGATGAACTCGGCGGTACAGGATATTCAAGAGTGAATACAACCGCCTCTATGGTACCGTGCGTGGGCAAAATGCTTGCGGAGGGTAAAATCAACACCCTTGTCGGAACACGCTCGCTTTTGGGCGAGGGCTGGGACGCGCCTTCGGTCAACACTCTTATTATGGCAAGCTTTATAGCGACCTTTGTTCAGTCAAACCAAATGCGGGGCAGAGCAATCCGAGTTGATAAAAACGCTCCGGATAAATGTTCGAATATATGGCATCTTGTCACTGTTGATGAAATTTCGGAAAAAGACGGAGTTAAAAGCAGTGACCTTGAAATCTTGAAAAAGCGGTTCAACTGCTTTCTTGCGCCGTCCTTTACCAAGGATACAATCGAGAACAAAATCGACCGTTTGGGCTTTAGAGAAGCCGAGCTTAAATCTTCGGGGACTGAGGAAATAAACAAGCGTATGATTTCGGCCTCAATGAAAAGAGGCGAAATGCTTTCACGCTGGAAGAGCGCCCTTAACAATGCGTATGACAAAGAGAATTACAGCGTATTTTATTCCTGCCGTGTTTATTATGATTCCGTCAAAATGAGCGGAAGAAAAGCGGAAAAATACATAAGGAAAATTGCCGAGGGTATTCTTTCGGCAATGAAAAAAAGCGGCGATGCCAAAAGCGCAAGAGCGGCTGTAAAAACGGGGCAAGACTCTTATTTGAAGGACTTCGTTTCATGCACGCTTATTAACGCCTCGCAATATGAAAAGAAGCTTTTCGCCGATTCGGTATGCGAGTTCTTTTCGTCGATTGACAAGCCGAGATATGTGCTCGTAAGAAAGACTTTCTTTAAAAGCGCAAACTATGCTTACAGCTATTCATGTCCAAAGCTGTTTATGAAAAACGAGAAGACTGTGACTCTGCTTACCGAGGAAATCCGCAGAAGAGGAGTCAAATTTGCTCCACATTTTGTTTACAGCACCGCAGGAAGAAGCGTTTTGAAGGAATGCAGAAAACGGGCTTTTCAAAACAAAGCTTCAAAGGCGGCGGAAATTGTTCAGACGATTAACATTTGATTTTAAAAGCTTTTTTCAAGGGCGGCAACCGCACCCGATATGTCCTTTGCGGAAAGCCCCGAATAATTCATAACCGTAATGTGCCTGTCAGCGCTGTCCGATTCGGAAAAGTACTGCGACAGGCACTTTATTCTTATGCCGTTTCGCTCGGCGCTTTTAACTATTTCCGCATCGGAAAGCTCCGTGTCAACGTGCATAAGAAAATGAAGCCCCGAGTTTTCCTCGGTAATCTGAACTCTGTCTGAAAGCGTACTGCCTTTTAAGGAGGCAAGAAGCTCGTCTCTGAGGTTTTTGTAATATGTCCGCATGCGGTTAATATGCTTTTCAAAATAGCCTTCGCTTATGAATCTTGCAAGTGTATACTGCTCAAAATTAGATACGGTGCAGGAATAAAAGCCCAGCTTTTTGCGGTACTGTTCAAGCAAATGGGGAGGAAGCACCATATAGCTTATTCGGACGGTCGAGGAGAGACTTTTTGAAAATGTGTTGATGTAGATAACCTTTTCCAGAACGTCAATGCTTTGAAGCATGGGAACAGGCTTTGAATTTAAGCGAAATTCGGAATCGTAATCGTCCTCGATAATATATCTCGAATCCGATTTTGCCGCCCATCCGAGAAGTTCGTATCTTCTTCCGATAGGAGTGACAATCCCGGT
>JBJESI010000236.1:0-5088 GCA_051882715.1 Oscillospiraceae bacterium | reverse complement strand
TTGCAATCGTCGCAGCCTGATTAAGCGAGCTTATCAGGCTTTGCTCCGATTTAAAACCTTTTTAAGTATATAATGTTTCAATAAAAAAAGTCAATCGTGTTAAAACAATTTTGGATATGTTAACAAAGATAACGGAGCGGCTTTATGCAATGTAAACAATAATCGAATTTTTGTAAATAAATTTGTGTTAACTTTTGCGCTTTGACTGTTAAGAATATATAAAGGAAAAGAAAGGCAGACTGAGAGAAAGCCTCGCATCCGAGGCAAGCGATGCGGTAGGCGTATGACGTACTCCGCACGCCGCTTAATTAAGAAAACAAAATGCGGCGGAATATAAAATATTCCGCCGCACGCAGTTCAGAGAACTTTTTTTCAACCTCTTAATACCTTTTATTTACCCTCTAAGGATTTAAGCTCCTTTAATTCCTCTTTGTTTACCTTAATCTGACTGTCACGAATGATTTTTACTTCGTCCCTCTTATAGGTTTGCAAAACGTCTTTGTTCGAGTCAAGGGCAACCTTGAGAATTCCCGTAAGCAGATTTACTTCGGCAACATTGCCTTTTCCTCCGGGAGTGTCCACATAGGCGCCTACGTTAGGAGTCCTTTTAAGGAGATCCTCATAAGCGTTTTGCTCGTATTTAAGACAGCACATAAGCCGTCCGCAGGTTCCCGAAATCTTAACCTGATTAAGAGAAAGCCCCTGCTCCTTTGCCATTTTTATTGAAACGGGCTGAAAGTCGTTGAGAAAGGAGGAACAGCAAAACGGTCTTCCGCAAATTCCGATGCCGCCGAGCATTTTTGCTTCATCGCGCACTCCGATTTGCCGCAGCTCTATTCTTGTTCTGAAAACGGAAGCCAAATCCTTTACAAGCTCTCTGAAATCCACTCTGCCGTCTGCGATAAAGTAGAACAGTATCTTGCTTCCGTCGAAAGTGTATTCCACATCCACAAGGTCCATTTCAAGCTTGTGAGCCTTGATTTTTTCCTGGCAGATTTTAAATGCGTCTTTTTCTTTTTTTTGATTGGCCTCAAGAGTTTTTTTATCGTCCTCTGTGGCTTTTCTTATGATATTTTTGAGAGGAGAGACCACGTTTTCATCCGGTATTTCGGAATTTGCCATAGATACCTCTCCGCATTCAACTCCCCGTGCAGTTTCCACGATAGCGAAGTCGCCGACCGCAAATTTTGTGTTGCAGGGAGCAAAATAATATGTTTTTCCGGCTTTTTTAAATTTTACGCCAATTACTTCAACCATTACACTTCTCCGTTTTGCTTAGGCATTAGGGAGTCGAACTCCAACCGCCTATAATGAATTCTTTTTGGTATTTTCGGGCTTATCGTCGTCGAAACCCGACAGGGTTACTTCCTCCTCTGCACCCTAAAATCCACAAAAATAATTTCATTACAGGTGCAAGGCAGTTTTTAGCGAGCGGATTTAGGTATATTCGAGGAAAAGCCGCAGTGAATACTTGCCGTATTCACGAGGATTTTGACGATGAATAGGAGTAAATATGCCGCTAAAAACCGATTGTGTTCGGCTCTCTAATGCCTAACGCCATATTGTTGATATATTTGCACAGGCTGCGGCAAAGAGCAGGGACTGGTTTACGTTCCTGTCAAGAGCCGAAGCCGCTTCTGAAAGCTCCGAGCTGACTGCAATAAGCTCCTTCTGTGAAAAGCCTTTTGCGAGAGCGTCGGAAAAATTCTTCATATTGCCGAGAGCCGTTACGTTGCTTTTGCAAACTATTGCGTCCCTCAGGCAGGCCTTTAAGATATTTATAACCGCAAACGCCGTTTCACGGTCGGAGGGAATTTTTGAAAGTGCCAGCGACAGCCCGTATTCGTCCCTTGCGATTATGCAGTTTAAAATACTTTCGGCACATTCCGCCGCTTTGTCGTCTTTTTCCTCCGTGTTTCCGTTTGCAAAAGCGATGCACTTTGAGATGCTCGGCCCGAAACGCTCCAGAGCGGAGGCGGCGAGCCCGTCGGAAAGCCCCATATCGCGCATAGCGTTCATGCAATCCTCAGCCGTAGGCTCAAAAAGCTCGATTTCAAAAACTCTTGAAAGAATTGTCGGAAGAAAAATGCTTTTTGACGGGGCGGTGAAAATGAATTTTGCGTGGGCGGGAGGCTCTTCGATTATTTTAAGCATTACATTCTGGGCGTCCTCGCTGAAGCTTTCGCAGTCGGCGAGAACAAAAACTCTGTAATCGCTGTCATTGGGCTTGATATATGCGTCGGCAACGATTTTTTCCCGAAGATAGTCCTTTTTAAAGCCGCCGCGTTTTCCGAAATGCTCCGCATAAAGCACATCGGGATGAGAGTCCTCCATAACCTTTAAGCAGGAATTGCAGGCAAAGCACGGGCCGTTTTCGCTTGGATGCTCGCACAAAATCATGGCGGTGAGAAATTTTGCAAAGGTTTTTTTGCCGCAGCCCTTGGGGCCCGTTATCAGAAACGAGTGGGAAACTCGGCCGCTTTTGAACATATCCAGAATTTTCTTTTGTGCGTTCTTATTTGAATACAGCTTTAAAGAATTCATTATACTTTCTCGAACCGTTCAATGTTGGCGACAAAAATAGTTGCTCCTCCCACGGAAACTTCTATGGGAACAGCCGTATATGTGCCCACCCCGTAGGGAGCGGGAGAGGGAACAAACTGCGTTCTGCGGTGACACTGCTCGGAAATAATCCCTACAAGCTCGTCAACCTTTTCATCGTCGGTGCAAATCATAAAGGTTGTGTTTCCTGCGGCGAGAAATCCTCCTGTCGAAGCGATTTTCGTAACATAAAAGCCCTTGCTTGTTACCGCGCGCGCAACCTCTTTGCTGTCGTCGTTGCTGACGATTGCGTAAACTAATTTCATAAGTAATCCTCCTTACGGATGCTACAAGGTAATTGTAGCACAATTTTCGGAGTATTTCCATAGTTTTTTAAAAAATTGCCTTAATCCTTAAATAAGAAAATCCATTCGGCTGCCGATGCGGTTTTGCGCTTTCTTTATCAGGCGGCTTACGGTTGATTTGTTCACGCCGTATTTTTTTGCAATATCGGTCATTGAAAGTCCGTCAAAAAAGTACAGGCAAAGGTAGGTTCTTTGTTTTTCGGACAAATCGTTCTCTATTATCTTTACCAGAGCGTTTTTCATAATTCGTGATTTGTATTCGCTTGTGGGAGCGTTTTTCAGATTTTCGGAGACGATGAAATTCAGCTTGCTTTTGTCGTTATAAAGGAAATCCGATGCTACCTTATTCAATATTTTCCTCCTTGCCGTAATAAGAGTCGAGATAAGCTGCGGTTTTTAGAAGCTCGTAGCGTTCCTGCCTCAGCAGGCGGAGCCGGAGCTCCGTATCGGTTTCTATTGTAAGCATTGACTGCTTTACCTGCCTTTTGATTTCGTCTTCACGCTGCTTTAAAAGGTAGGCGGATTGTCTGTATTGTACTGCAAGTTCTTTAAGAGTCATATTTTGTCCTTTCCGTTGCTGTCATTTTTGCGAAATTCACACGAAATGTGTTTACAATTTAAGTGTATCACACGATTTGTGAAATGTCAACGATTTTCAGAACATTTGTTCTTGACAAAGCAAACAAAATGTGTTATTGTATGACTGTAACAAGAAAAAAGGACGCTCCTTTCGTGCGGGAGCCTAAATACTTAGGGTACAGGAAAATGATAGGTGAGAGAATTAAACTTTTAAGAACAAAAAACAATCTCAAGCAAAGCGATATTGCAAAAATAATAGGCTGCTCCGCAAGTGCGGTCGGTATGTATGAGCAGGGCAGGAGAGAGCCGGAGCTGAGCGTTGTGAAAAAGATTGCGGAATATTTCGGAGTTTCGGCGGACTATCTTCTGGGCGAAGATGAAGCGGGCAAGGAGCTGGTTCCGAGCATACGCAAGTTTTTGATGTCGCAGGACGGCCTTATGTTCAACGGCGAGGAACTGTCGGATTCCGACATTGAGCAGATAATGCACGCAGTTGAGCTTTCCACAGCTCTTTTGAAGGGCGGCCTTAATGAATAATTCCTGTTTGGAGTGATAATATGGTAAATGCTTCTGACGCCGCAAGGGAAATTGCAGAAACCTACGGCACAAACAATCCGTTCGAGCTTTGCGAAAGAATGGGAATAATCTGCACGAGCACGGCGCTTCCGTCCTCGGTAAACGGCTTTTTCAGACAGCTCGGCGACAAATGCGTAATAATGCTTAACGACGCCTTGGGCTACGGAGAAAAGAAATATGTGTGCGCTCATGAGCTTGGGCACGCAGTAATGCATAAGGGCTTTAACAGCCTTTTTATGAGCAAGGCGACCTGCCTTAATGTGGACAGATTAGAGCGTGAGGCGGATATTTTTGCGGTAAACCTGATAATAGAAAGCGCAGAGTATCTGTATAACACATTCGGACTTAGCACAAGGTCGCAGATAGCAAATTTCTACGGACTTGACGAAAGGCTTGTGGATTTAAGATTTAAGTGATAAAAAATAAAACGGTTTGACTTTGTTTAATACATCGTCAAACCGTTTAGTTTTTATCGCTTTTGTATTCGGCTATGTCATCAAGGCCGCAGTCAAGGATTTCGCAAAGCTGGCTTAAGGTGTAGGAATTTACGTTGCCGTTTTTGCGAAGTCTGTCAAGCTGACCGGTGCTTATATGATATTCTTTTATCAGCTTGTACTGAGATATTCCTTTTTTCTTCATGGTTATCCAAAGCCTGTCAAATACAATCATTTTAACACCGCCTTATGTAAAAACAGTATAAAATGTTGCCTGCTTCTTGACAATAGCCCGTATACGGGCTATAATGTACGTGCGGGATTAACTTCGCAAACACTATTTTATGAGTCTAAGGAGGATTTATTATGAAGAATTTTTCAAAAAAGCTTTCTGCGGCGGCGATGGCGGCTGTGGTTGCGGCAGGTATCGCACCCTGTGCCGCTGGTGCAAATGTCAAGTGGGGCGATATAAACGGCGACGGAAGCATTGATATTCTCGATATCGTCATAATGAGAGATCACATTGTAAACGGCACGCCAATAGAGGATAAATCATATTTAATTGATGATAGCAATAACACAACGGACTTAGA
>JBJESI010000235.1:0-5126 GCA_051882715.1 Oscillospiraceae bacterium | reverse complement strand
GTTCCGATGATTTTTTATCCGAATTTCTTTTTTTGTCTTATGTCATCTCCCACAAAAACAAGGCAGTCGTATTCTCCTATGAGTCTGGACATTACCCGCTCCTTGTACCTTTCCTGCAATTCCGCTCCTGTAAGATTGGTCGAAATAATTGTCGGCAGTCCGAAATTATTTCTTGAGTTTATAATATTGTAAATCTGCGAGAGATTAAATTTACTCTCAAACTCGGTGCCCAAGTCGTCAATAATCAATAAGTCACAGCCGAGTACACGGTCAAGATAGCCTTCATTTTTCCCTGTGAAATGCTCCTTTTCGATTTTCCCGAAAATCTCCTCGGCAGGGCCGTAAATAACATCAAAGCCTTTTTTTATAACCTCATTTGCAATGGAAAGGGAAAGATGCGTCTTGCCCAGTCTGGTTTTGCCCGACATAAATATATTTCCTGAATTTTTTGAAAATACCTCGGCATAGCTTTTGCAAAAGCGGAGTATTTCCGCCATCTTTTCCCTGGGCACAATTCCTGTTTTTCCATTCGGGATTTGAGGATACATACTTAAATCAAATGTCTCGAATGTGCTTTTATCGGAAACTGAATGGTCGCACAGGCTCCTTACCGAAATATCTTTTAAAAGCTTTTTCAGACATTCGCACTCTTTTCCGTTTGTGTATCCCGTGTCTTTGCATTTTTCACAAGTATAGTGCTCGTCAAGGTAATCTTCGGGAAAACCGTTTTCTTTCAGCTTTTCCCTGATAATTCGGCGGGCTTTCAGACTGCTTTCTTTAGCTCTTTCTGTTTCTTGGATATTATATCCTGAAAAAACAGACCTTGCAAGCGTTTTGCAAGACAGTGCAAGCTCTGCTTTAAGCTCGGAAATACCGTCGATTTTTTCCTCAACTTCTTTGTTTCTTTTGTCAAATTCTATTTTTGAAGCGCTTCTTCTTTCATCAAGAATTTGCTGCGCTTTTGCATATATTTCAAGACTGTATCCCATCTGTTTCACTCCCATAATGAAATTTTACAGTAATTTTTCACTTATGTCAATCGAAAATATCAAATAACTGTTGTAAATTACGTAAAATTGGTTTATACTAAAAGGTAAGGAAGCATTGATTAAGAAAGCCGGTTAAACGCTGTATACGGAGAATTTGGCACAAAAAATGAAGAAGTTAAATAAAAAGGACTTAATAAGGCTGATTATACTTATTGTATTTTTATTAGCCGGTATTACAATAACGATTGCTCTTTGGCCGTATATCAGACAGCTGACTACGGAGGCGGGAAGAGACAGACTCCTCAACCGAATCGAGTCCTTCGGACCGATGAAATACGGCGTATATGTTTTGGCGCAGGTTTTGCAGATTGTTTTTGCTTTCATTCCCGGAGAGCCTTTTGAGATTATTTCGGGGGTAATGTTCGGGCTTTGGGGCGGCTTTGCAATGTGTATGCTCGCTACCTTTCTCGGAACGGTTTGCGTTTATTATATTGTAAAGCTTCTCGGCAAGCCGTTTGTAGATATTATCATCTCCGATGAGAAGATAAGCAAATTTAAATTTTTGCAGGATCACAGACGCTTTGAACTTATCGTATTTATCCTCTTTCTTATCCCCGGCACGCCGAAAGACGCACTTACCTATTTTGCGCCGTTCACAACACTCAAGCCGTCACGCTTTTTCATTCTTTCTGCGGTTGCAAGAATTCCGTCGATTATTTCTTCCGTAATTGTCGGCTCAACCTTAAACAACGGAAATTTATTTTTAAGCGTGCTTGTTCTCATAATCACTGCGGCCATCGGCATTGTCGGGATTTGGTATAACAACAAGCTCATGCAAAAGCTTGAAAAAAGTCATGGCATAATGAAGGCAAAGGAAAAGAAGGAAGCGCTTAAGGGAAAGCTTCATGACAGGCTTAACGCCCGCAATAAAAAGTAAAAAACTATTGACAAACGAAATAAAACGATATATAATACTATTAGTAACTGTTCCTATTAAGGAGGACGTTATGCAGAGAAGAAATACCGCACAAAAGATTGCTGTTAAAAAGGCAATGGGTACTCTGATGCACGCAACCGCCGACGAGGTTTACGGATTTGTACGCAATGAAAATCCAAATATCAGCCGAGCGACGGTTTACCGCAACCTGAATCTTCTTGCCGAGCAAGGGGAGATAATGAAGATACGTATGCCGGACGGGGCGGATGTGTTCGATATAACCTCCGCAAAGCATTTTCATATCAGATGCAGGAAATGCGGAAAAGTGATTGACGCTGATTTAAAAATCAGCATTGATTCGATTTTGAATATGTCAAAATGCAACGGTTTTAAAATCGAATCCTGTGAACTGCTATTTACAGGACTTTGTCCTGAATGTAAATAATGAATGGAGGAAACTAAAATGGCAAATTTAAAAGGAACAAAGACAGAAGCAAATCTTATGGCAGCTTTTGCAGGCGAATCTCAGGCAAGAAATAAGTACACATACTTTGCTTCAAAGGCAAAAGCTGAGGGCTACAATCAGATTGCCGCTATTTTTGAGGAAACAGCAAACAACGAAAAAGAGCATGCAAAAATGTGGTTCAAGCTTCTCAACGGCGGAATCGGCACAACTGCCGAAAACCTTAAGGCTGCTGCCGAGGGCGAGAACTATGAGTGGACAGATATGTACGCAACCTTCGCTAAGGAAGCAAGAGAAGAAGGCTTCGACAAAATCGCCGCTCTTTTTGAGGGCGTAGCAAAGATTGAAAAAGAGCATGAAGAAAGATACCTCAAGCTCCTTTCCAATGTTGAGGGCGACCTTGTATTCTCAAAAGACGGAGATACAATTTGGCAGTGCATTAACTGCGGACACATCTGCATCGGCAAGAAGGCTCCCGAAGTATGCCCCGTTTGCGCTCATCCCCAGAGCTACTTCCAGGTTAAGCCCGAAAACTATTAAAAAACAGTTTGCGAAGTGAACAGGGAAAGCCTCCCGAACGGGAGGCTTTTTGCTTGTCAAAAAAGTGTTTTTAATCTGCATCGTAGTCATTAAAGCTAATTTCGATATCGCCGGTGCTTGCTTTTGCCGTGACGGATTTTTCGCCCGACGGATTGCCTAAAGGCATTTTGCAGTCGCCGATTTTCGAGCTTCCCGAAATTCTATAGTTTAAATAAGAATCGGAAATGCTGCACGAAATGTCACCCAGCGTCGTTTCGGTAACGAGGGAAGAGCCGATAAAAATATTATCACAGTCTATCTCTCCCGTTGTAGCTGAAATATTATAGTATTTTGCCGACGATGACTTGATATCAATTTCACCTGTTGTGCAGGAGACGCTGCAATTTTCCGCAAATGTGCACGAAAGAATGTCAATATCTCCTGTTGTTGCAGAGATTGAGGCGGATTTTTCAAAGCTTGAGTCGGTTATTTTTATTTTTCCGACGGTTGTGTTTAATGAAAAATCGGATTTTACCGTGAAACCGTAAAGCTCAACCTCTCCGACCTTGTTTGAAAGGTTGAAAGCGCCTTCGTAGGTTTTCGGTACAAGAATTTTTGTTTTATACTCATTAGGTCTGAAATTGACGCTTAAATTTTCATACCATTTTGTTGTGTTTGACTGACTGATTGTAAGCTTATCTGCGCTTTCCTCAAAGAAATATTTATTTTTTTCGCTATCATAATATGTTATCACAATTTCATCGCCGTCGTAAGGAGAAATAATTAAATCGGAAGTGTCCATTTGGACCTCAAGGGCATTTATATCGGCTGAAAACCGTTTTTCCTGAAGGAAAAGCTCTTCTCCTCCGATTCTCCAATCGCTTTTCATCAGGCAGAAAAAGCAGATTGCGCCGCCGGCAATTATAAGCGCAAAGGCTGTAACAAGCGAAATTATAATTTTCTTAGACATAATATCCTCCTTTTAAGACAGACATTTTTTAATCAATCTTACCGTAAGCGAGCAAAGCTTTGCCGCTCCTACAGTAAGGTAATATGAGCCGATGATTATCAGAATGGCAACTCCGGTTACCAGCAGGAAAGAGCCGAAGCCGAAAAGTGAAACCAACGGACTGCCGGTAAAAATCGCCGCTCCGCAGGCCGCAAGGCAAACTATAGCCGAAGCCGCAAGCGCTATGCCCGTAACCCAGAATGAAAAAACTACCGACCAAACCGCAACGAACAGACCGAACAAAGCGGAAAATAATGCTATACCTAAAGTTAACCATACAGGGAATAATACAATTAGGATAACTATTGCGGCTGTGCTCAGTTTCTTTTTCTTAGTGTTTGCTTTTACAAGAGCAGTGAAGGGAAGCTCCATTTTGATTTGCGTCACGATATCAGAAACAGAGCCGAGGGAATTTACCGCTTCCTCCTCTGTCATACCGTCTTCAATACGGTCCTCAATCATCTCTGAATAGTATTGAATTGATCTTGCTGTTTCTTCGCCTGGGTAATCGCTGAGACTTTTATACAGCTCATTTATAAATTCAACCTTGGTCATTGATTGTTAACCTCTCTTTCGATGTATTCGTAAATTGACATAACCGATTTCCATTCGGAAAGAAAATCGTCGATTTTTTTTCGCCCGAAGGGTGTTATTCGATAGTATTTTCTGAGTCTGCCGTTGTGCTCCGCCGAATAAACCGTCAGGGCGCCTGCCGCCTCAAGCCGCCTTAGTATGGGGTAGAGCGTTGATTCTGAAATTTCCACATATTCCGAAACGTCCTTTATGATTTTATATCCGTAGGAGTCCTCGTGCAGAAGAGCGCACAAAACGCAGATTTCAAGCAGACCGCGTTTTAACTGGATGTCCATAGCAATACCTCCCTTTACATAATACTATACAACACATAGTATACTTTGTCAAGGGGTTTTTTAAAATTCCGATTTTTGTCTTGTTTTAGTATATCCTTGTAACAGGAGCGATGAAAAATCGACAGACAAATGTCTGCCGAATCAGGCTACGGGAAACCGTAATTTGCCGAATATTAAAAGTTTAGGTCAAGCCTTTTCAAAGGCTTGCAAGGGTCGAGGGGACGGCGTCCCCTTGTCGCTCGTCGCAACGAGCGAAATCCCCTTTTTGTCAGGCTGTCCGCATAGGGTGAATTTTAAAACAGTCCGGCGGACTGTTTTAAAAGAGGGGCATGCCCTGCGA
>JBJESI010000234.1:0-5195 GCA_051882715.1 Oscillospiraceae bacterium | reverse complement strand
TATTATTCCGTCCCTGTCGATATCGGAAGAAAACAGTCCCCACTGGCGCTGAGTTACAAGGAGATTTGCGTTGTCCCCTGACATTGTAAGGTTCCTTATCAGGCCGTTTTTCCCTACCTCAACGATTTCGGTTGAAAGCCTGTTTGAGGAATTTACGGTATCCACATAAAGCAGGCTTGTTTCGCCGTTCCGCAGGCTTTCGATATTCGCAACGCTTACAATATCCTTTGCCATATCGACTCTTCCGACCTCCTTGTAAGCGCCGTCCGTCGGCGAAACAAGGCTGACTGCAGAAGCTTCGCTGACAGCGTTATTATTAAAAACAAGCAGGTCCGACGGACCGTTCTTCACGGTATCGTAGAGAAATACCGATGTATAAGCAGATTCAAAAAGCGTATTTACCTCGCTTGATGAATCACCCTTTACTACCATAAGATTTTTTTCGGAAAGTCCCTTGTAATAGCCGACAATTATGTTAACGCCGTCGTTTCCGACTGCAAAATCTACTATGTCAATATCCGTTCCGACGCACTTGAAGGCTTTAACGGATTTCCAAGCCTCGTTCTCGCTGTCAAATATCCGCACCTCAACTGCGCTTTCCGTAACATTTGCGCCCTTGCTCTCATAAAAAACCACCGACTCCGATATTCCGTCGCCGTCAATGTCGTACATGACAAAAGGTGAACGGTACGAGCCCGATCTGGGGTATTTAAGCTTTATGGAAGAGCCGACTTCGGAAATCAGAGCGTTATATAAATCTGACTGCTCCTCGGAAAGCTGCGGAGGCCTCATTAACTCCTCAATGGGGGAGCCGAAGGAACACCCCGCAAGCGCCAGCGCAAAAAGCGACATAAGTACCGCTATCGCTCTTTTCATATATTTCTCCTTAAGTATTGGAGGAGTATCCGAACCCGCTCCAATGCGGTTTATTTTTCGGCATAAGCAAAAGCTGTTTTTCGCAAGCGCCGCATCTGCCGTAATTATGCCGCAAAGCGGCGTTTTGTCAATTTTTAAGTAAAAAAATATCAGTCAGGCGCATATTTTTGCGCCTGACTCATTATAACATATTCTGTCTTCGTTTTAAAGTATTTTTGTAACTTTTTATTAAACATTTTTTCTGAAAGTACATAAATCAGGACAATTAAAAATTATTCTCCTGAAATATCCTCTATGGGTGCCGTCTCTTCCTTTACCGTCATCACACGCCAAAGTACAGCCAAAGCAAAAACGCCTATCAATGCGTCAACCGCGTCAACCGCAAAGTCCCCTGTGGGAATTCGGTAATCCAACGCTTTTGAAATATACACGGGTATTGTTGAGGAAAAGGAAAAAATCACAGTCAAAGCGCCCGTTACAACAAGCTTGCTCTGAGTCGAGGGCTTTGAAAGCCCCGAAAAAAGTCTTGCATAATTAGTCATAAACAGCAATGCCGAAAGCACTGACATAAGCGAAAGAAACTGCTGTGAAAGTGTGGTCACCGTTGTAAAATCCTTGAAAACAGCAGCTGCTCTGAAGCCGAGCCAAAGGGTGCAGATAACAAAGCTGTAGCCTGTCTTTGACGAAACAGGTTTTTTCATAAACTGGTCAACGCACGAAGCAAGAAACACAAACGATGATACAAATGCAAGGGCACTCTCGATTATATCAAGAACTCCGGGCATTTTGCCGCCGAACATCAAAGAAAACGTTTCAATAGCCGACCACATAAGCATTATTCCTATGGAAAGCTGAATAATTCCCATAAACCGCCCGCTTTTTTTGCTTATTTTCTCGGGATTTTCATAGCAGGACTCGCCGCTTTTTGCAAAGCTCCGGTAGCTGATAAATGCTATAACAGTCTGAATTGCTATCGCCGAAATTACTGTTATATTGAATATCCAGCGGGACGCTTCCGTTCCCGTAAGATAAAACCCTGTGCTGTAGCTCATACAGTTCCGCCATAAGTATACCCTCTCCGCAACTACGGCGGCAACGGAAATCAGCAAAATAATAAATGAAACTATTCCGAAATTCCTATTCTTCATTTTTTCCTCTTTCAGCGTTCGTTAAGCGGCTTATATTCCCTGTTTTTCAACACAGCCTTGTAAGCGGGACGGATAATTCTCTTGTTCATAAAGAGCTCTTCCATTCTATGCGCGCACCAGCCTGAAATTCTTGAAACAGCAAACAACGGCGTGAACAAATCCACGGGAATTGAAAGCATTCTGTAAACAAGTCCCGAATACATATCCACATTTGCACAAACTTTTTTGGTTTCTCCCTTTACGGAAGCCAGAACCTCGGGGGTTACTCTTTCTATCGTATCGAGAAGCTTAAACTCGCCCTCGATTTCCTTGCCCCTTGCAAGCTCCATGGCGTTCTGCTTAATTATAGCTGTTCTCGGATCGGAAAGCGTGTAAACCGCATGGCCCATACCGTAAACAAGACCGCTTCTGTCGCCCGCCTGTTTGTTGAGAATTTTTGTGATAAAATCGGCAACCTCGCCCTCGTTTTCCCAGTTTTTAATTCCCTGTTTAGCATACTCGAGCATTTCCATAACCTTGATGTTCGCACCGCCGTGACGGGGGCCTTTAAGCGAGCCGATTGCGGCTGCGTAAGCGGAATAAGCGTCGGTTCCGCTTGAAGTAAGAACTCTGCATGAAAACGTGGAGTTGTTTCCTCCGCCGTGCTCCGCATGAACCATAAGGCAGAGGTCGAGCATTCTTGCTTCCTCCTCCGTGTATTCCCTGTTGTCACGCAGGCAGGACAGTATGCTCTCCGCAATGCTCTCGTTGTCATTGTTGTGGTGCATAAAGAGACTCTCACCGTCAAAGGTGCTCTTCTTAACCTGATATGCGTCAACCATAATCCTCGGCATTCTTGCGATAATTCTGATTGCCCGCAGGATTTCCGAAAGCATGCTCATGTCCTCAGGGTCCTTATCGTAGGAATAAAGCGAAAGCACCGATGAAGCCATTTTGTTCATAATGTTCTTTGAAGGTATTTTCAGAATGTGGTCTGAAAAAAATCCGTTCGGAAGATTCCTGCTCTGTGCAAGCACAGATGTGAATAAATCAAGCTGCTCTTTATTGGGAAGCTCTCCGAAAAGGAGAAGATAAACCGTTTCCTCAAATCCGAATCTGTTGTCAAGGCTCTTGCCTTTAATAAGGTCATTTATGTTGTAGCCCCGGTAAATCAGTTCTCCGGGAATAGCCACCTTTTCGCCTTCATTGATTATGTATCCGTGAACACAGCATATATTTGTTACGCCCGCCATTACGCCGCTTCCGTCAGCGTTTCTCAGGCCTCTTTTTACATCATACTTTTCATAAATCGCAGGGTCAACGATGTTATTTTTCTGATATTCGTTGCATAAGATATTCAAGGAGTCCTTATACTCTTGCGTCATTCCCATCATTGTTATCTCGCCCTCTTTCTCTTTATATTAAAAAATTATACATTAAATTTGACCGCAAGTCAATATTAGGCTCTGTATTTTATAAAACAAAGGATGGTTTTTTATGAAAAGAGCAGTTATTTCGGTTCTTCTTTTCGCTTTTCTCATTTTGGCGGTTCCCTCCGTTCCTGCGCTTTTTAACGGCATCTCCTCGGACAAGACCGCCACCGTCAGTCTTGAGCCGTTTAAGGTTCTCGATGTTTCGACAAATCAGGTTTTGACGGTGGACGCCAAGGATTATGTCATCGGCGCGGTTATGGCGGAAATGCCTGTTTCCTACCATGAGGAGGCGCTCAAGGCTCAGGCTGTGTCAGCGCTTACATATGCCGTACGGCAAAAACAAAATCAGGCGGCAGGGCCTTTGCCGGAGCTTAACGGAGCGGATTTTTCAAACGATTCCGCAAAATATCAGGCTTATTTTACGCCTGAGCAGGCGAAAAGCTTTTTCGGTGACGCCTACGATGAAAGCTATAAGAAGGTTTCCTCGGCGGTTGACGCTGTTTTCGGAAAGGTGATGGAATATAACGGAGAGCCTATCGCCGCTGCATATCACTCGATTTCAGGCGGAATTACAGAAAGCGCCGAAACCGTTTGGGGCGAGGAAATCTCATATTTGCAGCCTGAGGTAAGCATGGAGGATATGAATTCTCCTGATTACGAATATTCTGTAAATTTGACCTCCGCAGATATGAAAACCTCTCTTTTAAACTATAAAAGCGACCTTACGCTTTCCGAAAATCCCGCCGAATGGATTTGCATCAACGGTCATTCATATTCCGGAACGGTTACGGATATGACAGTGGGCGGCGTTCCCATAACGGGAACCGAGTTTCGCACGGCTTTAGGGCTCCGCTCGGCTAACTTTACGGTTTCATACGAAAACGACACCTTTACCGTAACCACAAAAGGGTACGGACACGGCGTCGGAATGAGCCAATACGGCGCAAACGCCATGGCTCTTGCGGGTAAAAACTACGAAGAAATCCTCAATCATTATTACAGCGATATAGAAATCGTCGATTTAACATAGGTGCACGGAGCAGGATTTCAAGCATATTTTAAATCGGAGCAAAGCCTGATTAGCTCGCTTAATCACGCTGCTACGATTGCAACCCGCCTCCTTAGAGGCGGGGGATATTTTGCGGCTTGGTTATAAAAACCACGGCATGATTTTACATAATAAAAAAAGCGAAGCTGAAAATCAGCTTCGCTTGATTTGTTTAGGATAATTACTCGATAACTGCTGTAACTACGCCTGAACCTACTGTACGGCCGCCTTCACGGATAGCGAAACGGAGACCTTCCTCCATAGCGATAGGAGCGATAAGTTCAACTGTCATTTCAACGTTATCACCGGGGATGCACATTTCCTTATCAGCGGGAAGTGTGATGATACCGGTAACGTCTGTTGTTCTGAAATAGAACTGAGGACGGTAGTTGTTGAAGAAAGGAGTATGACGTCCGCCTTCTTCCTTCTTCAATACGTATACCTGACCCTTGAATTTTGTGTGGGGATGAATTGAACCGGGTTTGCAGAGAACCTGTCCGCGTTCGATGTCTGAACGGGAAATACCACGGAGCAATGCACCTACGTTGTCGCCTGCTTCAGCGAAGTCAAGAGTCTTTCTGAACATTTCAAGACCTGTGATAACTGTCTTTCCTCTTTCTTCCTTAAGACCAACGATTTCAACTTCGTCGCCGACCTTAACCTGTCCGCGCTCAACTCTACCTGTTGCAACAGTACCACGACCGGAAATTG
>JBJESI010000233.1:0-5204 GCA_051882715.1 Oscillospiraceae bacterium | reverse complement strand
CAACGACCACCACATCTACATCTAAATCAACAACTACAACCACCACAACTACCACAACAACAACTACTACAACAACGACTGCTCAATCTGTTGCAGACGGTTTCTATGTTAACGGTACGAAGCTTTATGACGCTAACGGTAAGGAATTTATAATGCGCGGCGTTAATGTTGCCCACAACTGGTATTCGGGAAATACCGGAAGCTCTTTGCAGGCAATTTCTCAGCTTGGCGCAAATACCGTGAGAATAGTACTTTCAAACGGTAAAACCACCATTAACGGCGAAACATGGTCTAAGAATGAGTATAATAACGTAAAAAGCGTAATTACACTTTGCAAAGCGTATAAGCTCGTTGGCGTTCTTGAGGTACACAACGCAACCGGCAGCAACAGCACAAGCGATCTTAACTACTGCGTTGACTACTGGAAAGAAATGAAAGATCTGCTCAATGAAAATCAAAAATATGTAATCGTAAACATTGCTAACGAATGGTGCGGCGCATGGAGCGGCTCTACATGGAAAAGCGGATATATTTCGGCTGTTCAGTCAATGAGAAGTGCAGGAATTAAAAATACAATTATGATTGACTCTCCCGGATGGGGCCAGGACGGCGAATCAATGATTAACAACGCAAATGCTGTTTTCAATGCAGATGTTAATAAAAATACTATGTTCTCCATACATATGTACGGTACTGCCGGAGGCTCTTCAAGCAAGATTAAACAGCTAATTGACGGCACGCTTAACAAAGGTGTTTGTCTGTGCATCGGTGAGTTCGGAAATTACCACTCCGACGGCGATGTTGACGAAGGCTATATCATGCAGTATTGCACGGAAAAGGGCGTTGGCTACCTTGGCTGGTCTTGGAAAGGAAACAGCTCGGATCTCAGCTATCTTGACCTTTCAAATAACTGGGGCGGCGGCAGTCTGACAACTTGGGGTCAAACACTGTTTAACAGCACTTATGGCATAACTAATACATCTAAGGTTTGCACTGTATATCAGTAAGCTTATACCGAACAGCCTCCTATACGGTAGGAGGCTGTTTTCTTCCCTTTTTGGGTTCGTTTTGAGTTTTAAAAATTATAACCGCTGAATTTCATAAAAAATTTAAAAATTCTCTTGACATTAGGTATATTAGATGATATAATAATTAAGCAGTCGGAAATGACGCGGAGTAGAGCAGTTCGGTAGCTCGTCGGGCTCATAACCCGAAGGTCGTAGGTTCAAATCCTGCCTCCGCAACCAATAATCCCTTGAACATAAGTTCAGGGGATTTTACTTTTTGCCTATTACAATTTTACTGATTAGTTCATAAATAAGGAAGTGATCCTTTGCAAGAAGAATGTCTCATTTGTAATGCTCCGCTTGAGTATCTAAGCGAGGATACCCTGATGGAGTGTGCGATTTGCCGAAAAAAAGAGCTAAGCAAAACAAGATGTATAAAAGGTCATTACGTTTGCAATGAGTGCCATACCAAAGGCATAGACGGTATTTTCGGAATCTGTCTTTCGGAAACATCCAAAAATCCAACAGAGATTATAAATAAGATGATGAATCTCCCGTTTTGCCATATGCACGGACCCGAGCATCATATCATGGTCGGCGCAGCTTTACTTACCGCATACAAAAATGCAGGCGGCGATATTGACTTAAAAAAGGCTCTTGTCGAAATGAGAAACAGAGGGCAAGCCGTTCCCGGCGGAGCGTGCGGATTCTGGGGAGCTTGCGGCGCAGGCGTAAGTACGGGAATGTTCATTTCTATTATATCGGGTTCAACTCCCCTGTCGAATGAACCGTTTGGGCTGGCAAACCGTATGACCGCAAAGTCATTATGCGCTATCGGTGAAGTCGGCGGTCCGCGCTGCTGCAAACGTGATTCCTATCTTTCTATTCTGCAGGCGATTGATTTTGTCAAAGAACATTTTGGAATTGAAATGGAAAACAGCCGAGTTGTTTGCAATTTCTCAGCAAGGAATAACCAATGTATCGGCAATAGATGCCCTTTTTCAAAGGTTAATCGTTGAAACGTCAAATCGCAATTTAGGAGGAAATATATAATGGAACTTATAAAATTAACACATGACAATATTGAAAAAGAGCATATATGTTGCGCTATATCAAACAATAAAGATATTCAAGTAATGTCAAAAAAGAATTGGTTAAAAGAGAGATTAGACGAGGGGCTTGTATTTTTAAAATGTAATGTTCGCGGTAAATGCTTTATTGAGTATATTCCTGCTGAATATGCTTGGGCGCCGATTGAAGCGAAAGACTATATGTATATTGATTGCTTGTGGATATCCGGACAGTTTAAAGGGCAAGGATACTCTACCCTGCTGCTGGACAAGTGTATAGAGGACAGTAAAAGCAAAGGAAAAAAGGGGCTTGTTATCCTATCTTCAAAAAAGAAAATGGGATTTCTTTCTGACCCAAAGTATATGAAATATAAAGGCTTTGAAACAGTTGACACAGCAAGTCCTTACTTTGAGTTAATGTATTTACCATTTGATAAAAGCGCAGATAAGCCATGTTTCAAAAAAACGGTGAAAGAGCATGAAAATATGCCGCAGGGATTTATGCTATATTATACAAACCAATGCCCCTTTACGGCTAAATATGTTCCGTTGCTTGAGAAAATAGCACATGCGCATGGAATTGATCTAAATGTAGTACATATCCGGTCAAGACAGGAGGCTCAGAGCGCTCCTACTCCGTTTACAACCTTTTCGCTTTTTTACAACGGAGAACTTGTAACTCATGAAATTTTATCAGAGAAGAAATTTGAGAAAATCCTTGAAAGCAAAGAATTGTAAGTCGGTCAGAATAATATATTAGCCCCGGTGATTTTTAATCACCGGGGCTGCTTTCAATTCTGATATTTAATTTGCTGACCTTTTATCAGACTGTATGAAATAAGAGAACTGCCGTTCAGGTCTTCCCTGTTCATATCCACAGCGCTTATTTGATTATTTTCGTAAGTTGTGTAATAATAAATTCCTTTATCGGTATTGCAGCAGGAGGTGTAAACCGTTATTTCATATTCTCCTTTATCTAAGATAACACAGCCTCTTTGCTGCTCAACGGAGCCGAGAATGTGGAAAAACTGACTTACGCTTTCACTTTCGCTTTCTCCCGCAACGGAGTTTAATTTTGTGAATGAGGCTTTAACAAACCTTGAAGCTGACGAAAGGTCTCCGGGCAAGCCCAATGCGCCCATTCCCCTGCTGTATTTTGTAAGGCTTAGCTTGTCGGAAAAATTATTTACAGGCGGCTTGGCGGATAGAGACATATAATTATTCAGATTAAACATTTGAATATCAAAAGGAGGATTATTAGTCATAATTCCTATGGGATTATCGTAAATCTTCAGACCGTCTTTCATAGATTCTACTGTTATTGCTGACTCTTTATCGGCAATTATCCAGTGGAGGGGCGTCAAAGGAAATTCATTGCTGAAATTGATATTGACAAGATTTATATGCTCTACAAGCTTTCTTGTCTCCGCAATATCTTTGCACTGTCCTAAAATCCACGGAATAAACTCAAAGGGAGCGATATTATCTTTATCGGTCATTTGCTCGTTATAAAAAGCATTCTGCGGAAAGTTGAGTCCCGCCATGCTTAAACCGTACTCGTTGGTGGCGTCATAGTATAACGGGTGATTCTCGATGATTATTGCCATTCCTATTATCGCATTATGACTTGTCATAGCGTCCTTAGTTCTGAATTTTATCGGATAATTCCTCGGTGTTATGACTACGCTTTCCCCGAATGAACACTCAAGGTCAAGCGTCCGTCCGAAATAATGATCTTTAGTTTTATATGTTGCAGCTGTGCACATAAATTTTACCTCCGTGTAAATTGATAAAAATCATAGCCTTCTAAACTTTATTATAAACCCTAAATATACAAATACAAGTGTTTTAAATCAATTTATTATAATTTAAGAATCAACATTGAAAATAAAAATTGCCGAAGCAGGTTGTATGAAAACCTATCTTCAGCAATTATTCAAATAAGGGGATTGCCCCGTTTTTAACGTGGCAATGGTCGGCAAAGCCGACCTGTGTTCAGCAGGAGATTGTAACCCCTGCTGAACACAAAATGGAACCCGCCGCCTTAGAGGCGGGGGGACATCTTGCTTAAGTTATCATCGTTATTACGACCTTAGCAGCCTTATATAGTGGTTAGCCTCACGCAGGACGTGGTCAGCAAGCAACGGTAAAATAACCGAGCGAATTTCGCATTGCTCAATTCCCTTTGTGCCGGCAGTTTTAAAATCCCTGAATTTTATAGTTTCCTCCAAAGAAGCTTTTGGCAGCGTTTGACTGTGTGCGGACTGGCAGGCTTGTAATAATTCAGCATATTCCTTTGCAAATCCGTCTGCAGAATCAATCAATTCGGTTTCGGTGGGATCAAGAAGTCCCCTAATAAATAAGGCGTGTTCCATCATTATCTGATTCCAGAAACATTCAATATCCTGCATCGAACGGTCTGTCAGACAAACCCTTCTCTCCAAGGCTGTTACATATTGCCGATACAGCCTTGCCTCCCTGATAATATGTTCTATCAGCAGAGGGTAATTCATTGTGAACATTTTACATGACAAAACATTATTTAAAATAAGTTCTTTAAAGCCGATAAGGCCGTTTAAAAGTTCAATAGCCCTTTGATTGAGCTGTCGAATTTGATAATGTATTTTAGAGCTGATTCCATCCTGATTATTACTGTTTATTAAGTTCAGCTCTCTTTTTGTTATTTCTTTGTTAATAGAGATACCAGTAAAGCCTTCCGTCTGCCTTTCGGCAGTTAATGTAAAATCAGTGACTATTTCGCCGGAATCCAACACATTTTGAGAAACAATCCCGTTGCTGAGCGTTACTGTATGATTGAGAAGCTTTTCAAATTCATTTTTGTAATACTCCGCTTTATTGGCAAAGGCTGCGTTTTCAGGCGTAAAGCCGGCCTTTAGAAATAGGGAGTGCTCTTTCATTATCCTTGCGAAAAACAGATGCAGCTCTAAGGATTTTATTATATAATTGTTAGTATACATACTATTCCTCCGTAGTTATTTAGGATGCAAATACATCAATACAGTATATGTGTATATCAGCATATTTGCTCCAAATCGACGGAGGGAAGTTACGAGCAGATAGATTTCCTGATAATCAGTCAGACCGTCGCCGTCGGAATCAGTCTTAG
>JBJESI010000232.1:3460-5208 GCA_051882715.1 Oscillospiraceae bacterium | reverse complement strand
CCGTGCGCCTTGGGGCTTGCCACTCCTGTTGCAATAATGGTAGGAAGCGGCATGGGAGCAAAGCACGGAATTTTGTTCAAAACCGCCGCGTCACTTGAGGAAGCGGGCAAAACAAAGATAATAGCGCTGGATAAAACGGGAACGGTAACGGAGGGGAAGCCGCAGGTAACCGATATTGTTTGCTCGGACGGGATAACGGAAGGCGAGCTTATTTCTCTTGCATATTCTCTTGAGGCAAAGAGCGAGCATCCTCTTGCAAAGGCTGTGGTAACGAGAGCAAAGGCCGACAAAACCGTGGCAAAAGAGGTGAGCGGCTTTGAGACATTTCCCGGCAACGGACTTTTCGGACGGCTCGGCGGCGACGAGCTTTACGGCGGAAGTCTTGATTATATTACGCAAAAGGCGGCGGTTACGCAGAGGATAAAGGAAATCTGCGCCGACCTTGCCGATGAGGGAAAAACTCCTCTTCTTTTTGCAAAAAACAAAGAGCTTTTGGGAATTATCGCCGTGGCTGACGCCGTAAAGCCCGACAGTCCGAAAGCAGTCGAAGAATTAAGAAAAATGGGCATAAGGGTTGTTATGCTTACAGGCGACAATGAAAAAACCGCAAGGGCGGTGGCAAGGCTTGCGGGAATTGATGAGGTTATTGCGGGAGTTTTGCCGGAGGGCAAGGAAAGGGCTGTGCAAAAGCTTATGGAAAGCGGACGTGTTGCAATGGTGGGCGACGGGATAAACGACGCTCCTGCTCTTACGAGAGCAAACACGGGAATAGCAATAGGGGCAGGCACGGATATAGCCATTGATGCGGCTGATGTGGTGCTGATGAACAGCAGTCTTTCGGATGTACCTGCCGCAATTCGTCTCAGCCGAATGACCTTGAAAAATGTCCGTGAAAATCTGTTTTGGGCATTTATATATAATATTATCGGTATTCCTCTTGCGGCAGGGGTTTTTATACCGATTTTCGGCTGGGAGCTTAATCCCATGTTCGGGGCGGCGGCGATGAGCCTTTCAAGCTTTTGTGTTGTCACAAATGCTCTGAGACTTAATTTGTTTGATATTCGCAGTACAAAGCGAGACAGAAAAATAAAAACCGAAAAGGAGAAGATTATCATGGAAAAAACATTAAAAATCGAGGGAATGATGTGCGGTCATTGCGAGGCTCATGTAAAGCAGGCGCTTGAAGCGCTCCCACAGATTGACGAAGCAATAGTCAGCCATAAGACGGGCACTGCGGTAGTTAAGCTTAATTCCGATATTTCATTTGATGCTTTAAAGGAAGCCGTTGAAGCGCAGGGCTATAAAGTGATAGGATAAGTAATGAAGCTGAAAAAAGCAACCTGAGAGGATAAAATTCCCCTCAGGTTGTTTGTTTTACCATCCCATATTTAAGCCGAAAGTATAAGTGTTCTTAAAAGAACAACATCCATTATATCAACGGTATTGTTACCGTCCATATCGGCACGGGCAAATTCCGAATCGGAAAGCGCGGAGCTTCCTACGATATGCGCTCTTGTAACAACGACGTCGAATATGTCTACCAAGCTGTCGCCGTTAACATCGCCTTTTTCGGGAGCCGGACTGTCGGTATCGGTATCGGTATCCGTATCCGTGTCTGAGGCTGTATCGGTATCGGAATCGGACGGCTTATCCGTGTCGGTTGCCGTATCCGTATCCTTGGAGCTGTCAGTATCCGACGAGGTATCCGTATCTATCGGCTTATCGGTTGAAGTGTCGGTATCAACGGG
>JBJESI010000232.1:0-3360 GCA_051882715.1 Oscillospiraceae bacterium | reverse complement strand
GTTGATGTATCCGTGTCCGTGGGCTTATCGGTATCTGCGGCAGTGTCCGTATCGCTGTCAACGGGAACATCGGGGATAATAGTGCTGCCGTCATTCTTAGCCTGGATTTTTTCACAGTAGCCCATAAAATAGTCTGTGATAATGCTGTCCGTTATCTGAACATGGAATTCACTAAGGTTTCTTGTGTCAAATGTCCAGAAAAGTCCGCCTCCTGCGTCGTTTTCGTAGATTGTGTCGAATATTGCACGCCAATAATCTTCAAGCTGAGTGTTGCTCATTTTAACATTGAATTCTCCGACCATGAAAGGCTTTTTAACAACCTCGTGAGAATCCTTAATCCATTTTTCCATCATGGTTTTGGTCTGAGCGGGAGTGAGGTTTGCCCACCACTCATCGGGGTAGGGATGCGCCGAGGTGAAGTCAATGTATTCGGAGGACTGTACGGTTACAAAATCGTTTCCTTCATTGCCGCCGAAGCCGTATTTTGTTCCGTGTCCTTCAAGACCGATGCAGAGCATGTGATTAGGATCTACTGACTTCATATAAGCGCCCATTTCGTCCACCCATGCACGAAGCTTTGTGCTGTTAAGGTTTTCGGGGTCGCTGTAATTTGAGTCGTTGCAGTATCTTGCCTCATTCATCATATCCCATGCAAAAACTGTGGGATCATCCTTGTATTTAACGCCCGTAAAGGTGTTAACTCTGTTTGCAAAATAATTAAAATAATCCTTGTACCATTGTTTGCACGATTCGTTTGTGAAGAACTGCCTTCTGTTGGCATGGGAGCCGCCTGAAAGTCCCGCCCAAGAAAGCTTCTGGTCAATACCGCCGTAAGCGTCCCAGTAATTTTCAAGGGTAATAATAACTCTTATGCCGTTTTCCTTTGCAGACTTCATTGTATAGTCCATTACGGTAAAGGTGCCCTCGTTATACTGGCCGATACCGTCCTCAAAGCGGTAGCCGTCACGGCTTGCGAAGCCCCAAAGTCTGATGACATTTATGCCGATTTCCTTCATCTGAGACATACGCAAATCTATTTCATCTTTGCCTATATCCTTGCCGCCGTTGCTTTGCTTTGTAAAGAAGTCGTAAGCATTTGCTCCTGCGAAGTAGAATTTTTTGCCGTTGAGGTAAAAATGCGTATCCTCTGAATAAACAAAGCCTTCTTTATAAGCATTTGCATCCATAGACATCCCCACAGGGGCAATCAATGCGCCTGCACACATAACAAGAGACAATAAAGCGGAAATTATCTTTTTCATTTCGTACCTCCGTTATCCGTTAATAATTTTATTTCTTAAGAGGACGACATCGCTGATATTTATTGTGCCGTCGCTGTTCATGTCACATGCGACCTTCTTATAGCCTTCAGCCTTTACATCGTTGACAATATCAGATCTCATAATGACCACGTCCATGATGTCAACTGAGCCGTCAAAGTTTACGTCGCCTTTTTCCAAATCATCGGAAATATCAGTATCGGAATCCGACGGCTTATCCGTGTCGGACGCTGTATCCGTATCGGTAGTTATGGGTTTGTCTGTATCCGTTGTAACAGGCTTATCAGTATCGGTCGGCTTGTCGGTATCCGTTGTAACGGGCTTATCCGTGTCGGATGCTGTATCTGTATCGGTCGGCTTATCGGTATCCGTTGTGACGGGCTTATCTGTGTCGGTGGTTATGGGTTTGTCTGTATCTGTTGTAACAGGCTTATCCGTGTCAGTTGCTGTATCCGTATCCGTATCAGTCGGCTTGTCATTATCCGTTGTAACGGGTACATCTGTATCTGTATCTACCGGAGGATTAGGGTCAACATCTCCGTTTTTGGCAAGCATCTGAGCTGAGTGTGACTTAAAGTATGTGAGAATCGGAGAGTCCATATTTACATAGAATCTGTTATCACGAAGGCTCTCTGTTGTCTGGAAGTCCCAGAAAAGAACGCCCGCAGCGTCTTTTTCATAAACGGTGTCGCAAACAGCGCGCCAGTACTGCTCCATTTTCTCCTGTCCGATAACGTTAAACTCCGTTACCATGAAAGGCTTTCCGACTACATTGTGTGCGTCGTCTATCCATTTTGAAACGAGTGTTGCCGTTGCGGCGGGGGTGAGATTTGCCCACTGCTCATCGGGATACGGGTGAGCGGAGCAGAAGTCGATATAAGGCGACTGCTGAATGTAAACGAAGGGGTTTCCGGAATTTCCGCCGAAGCCGTATTTTGAGCCGTGGCCTTCAATTCCTACAAATACCATATGGTTTTTATCAATGCTCTTGATATAGCCTGCCATCTCGTCTACCCAAGCACGGAGAGTCAGACCGGAAAGGGACTCGGAATCTGTTCCGCCGCTGAGCTCATATCTCGGCTCGTTCATAAGGTCCCACGCAAAGATTGTGGGGTCGTCCTTGTATTTTACGCCGGTGAAGTAGTTTGTGCGGTTGATAAGATTTTCGGCATAGTCCTTGTACCACTGCTTGCAGGTTTCATTTGTAAAGTAAGCTCTTCTTGCGGTGTGGCCGTTGGAGGGAAGTCCGAGAGCGTTAAGCTTAGCGTCAATTCCGCCGAAGGCCTCCCAGTAGTTTTCAAGAACAGGGATAACCTTTATACCGTGCTCTTTTGCGGATTTAACGATGTAGTCAAATTCCATAAACTGAGGTTCAAGGTAGGTCCAGCCGCCGTTTTCGTATTTCTCGAAGCCGTGCCAGCTTTCGGAAGAAAACGCCCATGTACGAACAACGTTGATGCCGCTTGCGGCCATGTTAGCCATGCATTGGTCGATTTCTTCAGTGTTCATATAACCGTTAATGGTGTGCTCGATAATCTCAGCCTCCGTGTTTCCGTAGGTAGAGCCGGAGCCTACACGGAAGAGGTTGTAGGAGTTACAGCCTGCAACATAGAAGGTTTTTCCGTTGAGATAGAAATGCGTGCCGTTTGCGTAAACAAATCCGTCGTTTGTATCGCTTGCGGACGCTGTTGAAAGGCTTGCGCTGAAAATAGTGCAAAGCATTACAACAAGTGTGAGAATAGATACTGTCTTTTTCATTTTTCCTCCATGCTTATTAAAATTACAAACGAGAACCGACTTCCGTTATCGCTTCGGAACACGGCTCTTTTTCATCCGGCATGGGCATATCAGTCCACGCCTTAACCATACTCAACTATTCTAACATAAAGTATATAATTTATCTATTCTCAAAATCGCTATAATTCTTAAGCTGATGTTAGGTATTATGCACTAAAAGTATAAAAAAACCGTTAAAATTTTATGAAATACAGAAAATACGTTAACAAAAAAACCTGCCGGGAAATAAGCAGGTTTCTTAAGGACAGTTATCTAAAACTTCATAGGAATTTGGCACACAAAT
>JBJESI010000231.1:0-5277 GCA_051882715.1 Oscillospiraceae bacterium | reverse complement strand
CGCAGGACAGATTGCAGGACTTAATGTTAAGCGTATCATCAACGAGCCTACGGCGGCAGCTCTTGCATACGGAATTGACAAGGAAAACGACCAGAAGGTTATCGTTTACGATTTGGGCGGCGGTACATTCGATGTATCCATCATTGAAATGGGCGACGGCGTTCAGCAGGTTCTCGCAACCGCAGGCAACAACCGTCTCGGCGGCGACGACTTCGACCAGAGAATCATCGACTGGATGGCAGAAGGATTTAAGGCAGAAACAGGTATCGACCTGAAATCCGACAAAATGGCTGTTCAGCGTCTTAAAGAGGCGGCAGAAAAGGCAAAGATTGAGCTTTCAAGCACAACGACCTCAAACATCAACCTTCCCTTTATTACTGCCGACGCAACAGGTCCTAAGCACCTTGATATGACTCTTACAAGAGCAAAGTTCAACGAGCTTACAGCAGACCTTGTGGAAGCTACAATGACTCCTCTCAAGCAGGCTATTTCAGATTCCGGACTTTCGCTCTCCGATATCAACAAGGTTCTCCTTGTAGGCGGTTCAACAAGAATCCCCGCCGTTCAGGAGGCTGTAAAGAAATTCACCGGCAAAGAGCCCTTTAAGGGAATCAACCCCGACGAATGCGTTGCAAGCGGTGCGGCTTTGCAGGGCGGCGTTCTCGGCGGAGATGTTGAAGGACTTCTGCTTCTCGATGTAACTCCCCTTTCACTCGGCATCGAAACAATGGGCGGAGTTTGCACAAGAATTATCGAAAGAAACACAACAATCCCTGTTAAGAAGTCGCAGATCTTCTCAACGGCGGCAGATAACCAGCCCAGCGTTGAAATCAATGTTCTTCAGGGCGAGCGTGAGTTTGCAAAGGATAACAAATCGCTCGGTATGTTCCGTCTTGACGGAATTGCTCCCGCTCCCAGAGGCGTACCTCAGATTGAGGTAACCTACGATATCGACGCAAACGGTATCGTTCATGTAAGCGCAAAGGACCTCGGAACAGGCAAGGAGCAGAAGATTTCGATTACCGCTTCAACAAATATGTCCAAGGAGGACATCGACAAGGCTGTTAAGGACGCAGAAGCGTTTGCGGCTGAGGACAAAAAGCGCCGTGAAGCAATCGACGCAAGAAACGAAGCAGACCAGCTTGTTTACTCCTGCGAAAAGGCTCTCGGTGAGTTCGGCGACAAGGTAAGCGAGGATGAAAAGTCAAAGATTACCGCAAAGGTTGACGAGCTTAAGGAAGCGCTTAAGGGCGAGGATATGGACGCTATCAACGCTAAGAAGGAAGAGCTTCAGAAAGAGTTCTACGAGGTTGCAGGCAAGGTTTATCAGGCAGAGGCGGCTCAGGCTCAGGCTGCACAGGCGGCTGAAGGCGAAGCGTCCGACGCAGGTAACGCTTCAAACGACGATAATGTTGTTGACGCCGACTTCACAGACGTAAACGAATAAATTCACTTAAATTCTTGACCGCCGAATAAGACGGTCAAGAATTTACTTAAAGATTGGATTTTGAGAGTATGGCAGAAAAAAGAGATTATTATGAAGTCCTGGGGCTTAAAAAAGGCTGCAGTGACGATGAACTGAAAAAAGCATACAGACAGCTTGCAAAAAAATATCACCCCGACCTCAATCCCGATAATCCCGAAGCCGAAGCCAAGTTTAAGGAAGTAAACGAGGCTTACGGCGTATTGTCAGATAAGGATAAAAGGGCAAGATACGACCAGTTCGGTCATGCGGGAGTCGACCCGAATTACGGAGGCGGCTCGGGCGGCTTCGGCGGCACATACGGCGGAGCAGGATTTGACTTCGATGTGGGCGATATTTTCGACAGCTTTTTCGGCGGCTTCGGCGGTTCACGCTCGGGTTCAAACCCCAATGCTCCCAGAAGAGGAAACGACCTTAATGTCCGCATGACTATCTCCTTTATGGAAGCGTGCATGGGCGCAGAAAAGGAAATAAACATCGTAAGAATGGAGCAATGCCCCGAATGTCACGGAAGCGGTGCGGCAAAAGGCACTTCGGCCAAAACCTGTCCCGACTGCAACGGTTCGGGAAAAATTAAGACTCCGCAAAGAACTCCTTTCGGCGTAATTTACTCAACAAGAACCTGTCCCAAATGCCAAGGCTCGGGCAAGACCATTGAATCACCCTGCCAAAGCTGTTCGGGAACAGGAAGAGTACGCAAAAACAGAAAGCTCAAGGTCAATATTCCGGCAGGTATAGACGACATGCAGACGCTTAGGGTTGCAGGCAACGGCGACGACGGCATAAACGGCGGACCTAAGGGCGATTTAAATGTAACAATCAGCGTGAAGCCCGATAAAATCTTTTCAAGGCGCGGTTTTGACATTTATTGCGATGTTCCGATTACCTATACTCAAGCCGTACTCGGCGCAGAGATAACCGTTCCTACAATCACAGGCAAGGTAAAGTATACTATCCCCGAGGGAACGCAGTCCGAAACCGTTTTCCGCCTGAAAGGAAAGGGAGTTAAGAAGCTCAATAAGGACTCCTACGGCGACCAGTATGTAAGAGTTAAAATTGAAGTTCCGAAAAATCTTTCCAAGAAAGAAAAAGAGCTTATCCGTGAACTCGACAAGCATTATGACGAATCGCATTATCAGCAAAGAAAAACATTTTTCGATAAGCTCCGTGACGCTTTCACGTAAAATACAAAAATGAGTCCCCGAAGATTTTAATTTATCTTCGGGGATTGATTATTTAATATAGAAAGAAATTGCTCGAAATACTTTCGATTATTCGGAAAATCATATATGTATATTTTCGGCGCGCTGCCTATCAAATTTCATATATGTTATCTCCTGTTAAATCAATGTCTGTCACGCTCTTTTACGGCAAGAGCGTCGCACCTTTCGTTTTCGGGGTGGTCGTTATGCCCCTTTACCCAGACAAATTCCACGCTGTGTATCTCAAGCAAGGAGAGAAGCTGTTCCCACAAATCGCTGTTAAGCGCAGGCTTTTTGTCCGCCCTGCGCCAGCCACGAGCCTTCCAGCCAACCGCCCAGTTTTTCTGAATTGCATCCACAACATATTTGCTGTCCGAATAAAGCGTCACCTCGCACGGGTATTTCAGTGCTTTCAGCGCCGATATTACCGCTGTCAGCTCCATTCTGTTATTGGTGGTATTGCTTTCCCCGCCGGATATTTCCCTTTCGTGTTCTCCGCAGCGAAGAATTGCTCCCCAGCCGCCCGGGCCGGGATTTCCGCTGCAAGCGCCGTCCGTGAATATTTCAACCTTTTTCATTTTTCCTCCGTCATCTGAAATAAAGCTTTGCAAGAGCTTTTATCTTTTTTGCAAGAGCATCGGAAAGCTGTTTTTTCTCCGCGCGCCACTGCCAGTTTCCGACCGGCGTAGACGGAGTGTTCATTCTTGCCTCGCTTCCCAATTCAAGAAAATCCTGCATGGGAATAACCGCAAGGTCAGCCGTGCTTGAATAAGCCGTTCTTATAACTCCCCAAGTAAGCCCCTCGCTTTCGGAAAGCCTCATATAGTCCCTTGCAAACTTAAAATCCGACTTGGAGCAGCTTTCAAGCCAGCCTCTTGTCGTATCGTTGTCGTGAGTTCCCGTATAGACAACGCTGTTTTTCTTGTGCTTGTGCGGAAGATAATCGCCCTCGCAGCCCGCCGTAAAGCCAAACTGAAGTACATTCAGTCCCGGATAGCCCGACCATTCCAAAAGCTCTCTTACGCTGTCGAAAAGTTCGCCCAAATCCTCGGCTATAACCCTTATATCTCCGCAGGCAAAGCGAACCGTGTCAAAGAATTCCCTGCCGGGGCCTTTGCGCCATTCGCCGTTTTTAGCGTTTTCACTGCCGAAAGGAATTGCGTAATAGGTATCAAACGCTCTGAAATGGTCAATCCTCAGCACATCAAAGCGTTCATACTGCTTTTTTATCCTCTGCCACCACCATTTATAGCCGTTGTCACGGAGATACTGCCAGTTGTAAATCGGATTTCCCCAAAGCTGACCGTCCTCGGAAAAATAATCGGGCGGACAGCCTGCCACATCAATGGGATTTTTGTCCTCATCCAGCATAAAAACCTCGGGATTTGCCCACACGTCCGCACTGTCATGAGCGGCGTAAATCGGCATATCCCCGATTATCTCAATGCCGTTTTCATGGCAGTAATCAAAAAGCCTCTTATACTGCCAATCGAAAACATACTGAACGAACTTCCAGTATAAAACCTCCTCCGAAAGCTCCGCAAAAGCCTGCTCCAAAGCGGATTTATCTCTTGCCGCCAAGGGTTTATCCCACTCGTACCAGGGCTTTTGACCGTTTGCGTATTTTAAAGCCATAAACAAAGCGTAGTCGTCCAGCCAAAGAGCTTCACGTTTGCAGAATTCTTCAAAATCTTCTGTCTCGTCTTTTTTAAAGAAACGTTCCGACGCGGTTTTAAGCAAAGCGAATTTATTGTTAAACTGCTTCTCGTAATCAACCCTTTTTCCGTCTCCGAAATCGCAGGCGCCACACTCCGCCTTTGTCAGAAGCCTGTCTTTTATAAGCAAATCCAAATCTATGAGCAAAGGATTTCCCGCAAAGGAGGAAAAGCTTTGATAAGGCGAATCGCCGTAGCTTGTAGGACCTACGGGCAAAATCTGCCAGTAATGCTGTCCGCTCTTTTTAAGAAAATCAACAAAAGAAAAAGCTTCCCTGCCAAGCGTTCCTATTCCGTATTTTGACGGAAGGCTTGTAATATGCATAAGTATTCCGCAAGCTCTCATAAATTACCCCTATGTACGAAAAATCCGCCGCCGCTTATTAAACCGCAAATTCGGCAGGCGTGTAATTAAAAATTTTTATCCGGCAGAGTTGTCTGCCGGATTTTGCTTATCATTTAATATTTCCGCTGTTTTCAAACGGACAGATTATTCCTCGGTTTCGGAATCTGCCACGTTTTCAACGATTGTCTTTTCGATTTCAACGGTTCTTTCCGCCTCATCCGAGTCATCGTCGTCAAAATTTTCGATAGGCAGATTATCTGTATCGTCGTCATCGTCATCGCTTTCGTAATCGTCCTCAAAGAACAATGTTTCGTCATCGTCGTCATATTCATTGTTCTTTCTGCATTTGCCGAGAGCGAAAATTGCAACGGCAGCTGCGCCGACAGCCGCAAGAACGGCAACAATAACAGCCAATAGCTTTTTCATAATAACACTTCCCTTTCCTTTTTTCAATAAAATATTATTCTCATTAACTCAATTATAATACAGATATTTTTATTTTGCAAGCAAAAAATCACATATTTCCTGACA
>JBJESI010000230.1:0-5285 GCA_051882715.1 Oscillospiraceae bacterium | reverse complement strand
GGCGGAACGCCTACCACTGATACAGATTCCTCGACCGACACCACAACGGATACCGACACTTCGGGAGGAGGCTCGTCCTATCCCGTTATTGATTCTTCGCCATATGTAATTTATCCCGATGATTTTGACGGCGGCGACAGATCGACAAAGTATGAAACCAGCGACGGAAGTGTGGTAATTACCCCTGAATCCGGTTACAGCCAATTCATTTACTTAACCCAAAGCCAAACCGCAACCTATAAATTTAATATTCCCGCAGACGGAAAATACACGGTTACGGCGCGGGTTGCTTCAAACAGCAAAACCTTAAACTGGAATATTTCAGGCTCTGATTCTGCAAGCGGAAGCTTCAAAAGCAGCACAACATGGACTGACTACAAGCTTATTTCCGATAAAACCCTCAAGGCCGGCGATTATACTCTGGCTCTGTCAACATCAGCCAGCGATTATAAGGTGTGCATTCAGACGGTTACGGTAACCAGCGGCTCTGTCCCTTCCGCGTCTTCGTACACCTTTGCTGCGACTGCCGGTACGGGCGGAAGCATTACCGGTACGGCGTCGGGCACATATACCGAGGGAACATCCATTTCAGTAACGGCAACGCCCTCGGCAAACTATGAGTTTGTTAACTGGACTAATGCAAGCGGAACAGAGGTAAGCAAGAGCGCAACCTATTCGTTTGTTATAAAAGAGAATACTTCCCTTAAGGCAAACTTTAAGCTTATTACCAAGAAGACTGTGGCTGTTACTTTTGACAGCGCTCAGGGCAGCGTTACAATCGGCGGAAGCACGGCGGCAAGCGGCGTGACCAAAAGCTACGACGAAGGCTCGTCGGTTACGGTATCCGCAACGGCAAAAACAGGGTATTTCTTCACAGGCTGGCTTGATGAATCAAGTAATGTTGTTTCTTCCGACTCCTCTTACACATTTACGCTTAACAGCGATGTAGTTCTTACGGCAAGCTTTGCTTCAAAAATCCGTGTCGAAGCGGAGAGCGGAGAATACAACTCAGGCTGCAAGACTGACACAAATTATGACAGTACAATTTATGCTAAATCTCCAAGCGACAACGCACAGCTTGTCAGATTCACTTCGGGAGACGGAAAGCTTGTTATTCCCATTGATATTCCCACTGCGGGAACATATAATTTTGAAGCAAGAATCGTTGCAAAAAGTGCGAAATCAATAAAGGTTAGAATTTATCCTGAATCCCAAAGAAACGGATTCGAATATACCGGAACTCCTCTTTTTACGACGGATAGCTTAACTACGGCGATAATGAACAGTGATGAGAGCAGTGAGCTTGTTAAGTTCTCGGCAACATTCTCCTCGGCGGGAAAATACTATATAAGAATTTCTCCCGGCGCTGATAATATTTACAATTTTATTGCCGACTATGTGGAATACGGTATGTAAAAAACCCTCCCGTCAGGGAAATGACGGAACACAATGATTTTAATGCCGCCTTTGATGCGTGGTGTCAAAGGCGGCGCTGTTTTTGCCCTATAAGTGGGGTTATTTAACTTTTGAAGATACAATTAACATACAAATGCTTTTTTGGGAGGTCAAAGCCTGTGCATATCAGTGATGAAGAAATTAAAAAGGGTTGGGTAACCGTTTATGATGATGATAATGAGGATATAATTGATAAAACCGGCGCCGTTGAAGAGTACAACAAGGAAATGTGGAAGTGCAGGCGGCAGATGGAAAAGGCGAGAGCGATAAAGGCGGCGTATATAGGCTTTAATGCAGTCGCTGTTTGTGCTTTTGTTTTCTCTCAGCTTGAGTTTTTTATGATGAAAGGTGTACTGACAGGAATAGTTTTTCCCATAAGCATTGTGTTGTTTGTCTTTTTTGTTTTGAGAAAAGACAAGCTTTTGCCGGGGACGGCGGTTCTGGCACTGCTTGCGGTTGTTGATTGGAAATTGGCGTTGATTTTGCCTGTGGATATGATTATGTCAGTCGCTTATGAAAATATAAAAAAGCCGCTTCTGGAATATACCGATTATCCAAAGTTTAAAAATCTCCGCATTATATACGAGTACGGAGGCCGTCCGAAAAACGAGGAATAAACGCCGCTTTCCCGCAGCCTGCTCTGCCTGTCGAAAAAAGTAAAGACCGGGGATAATCCCCGGCCTTTTTAGGTATTAGCTTACCTTAGCATCCGCAGCCGCATCCACAGCCTTCTCCGCCGCCGATACCGTTACCGCAGCAGCAGAATAAAACAACGAGGATGATGATCCACCAGCAGCAGCCGTTGTTTCCGTTGCACATACTTCATAACCTCCTTATTGATTTTAAATCGGAGCAAAGTCTGAAAAGCTTGCTTAATCACACCAGCGCCGATTGCAACCTGCCGCAAGGAGCTTAAGCTCCCCGGGATTTCGTTGGGGGATTATACCCCATCGAAAGACTGAAATGGAACCCGCCGCCTTACGGCGGGGACATTTTGCGGCTTGGTTTAAATCGGAGCAAAGCCTGAAAAGCTTGCTAAATCATACCGGCACCGATTGCAACCTGCCGCAAGGAGCTAAAGCTCCCCGGGATTTCGATGGGAGAATAATCTCCCATCGAAAGACTGAAATGGAACCCGACGCCTTACGGCGGGGGACATTTTGCGGCTTGGTTTAAATCGGAGCAGAGCCTGAAAAGCTTGCTTAATCACACCAGCACCGATTGCAACCTGCCGCAAGGAGCTAAAGCTCCCCGGGATTTCGATGGGAGAATAATCTCCCATCGAAAGACTGAAATGGAACCCGACGCCTTACGGCGGGGGACATTTTGCGGCTTGGTTATATTACATAATATGTTTTTATGAAAAATGTGTTACAAATCTTTAATACTTCCTTTTTGTGACATATTTATCCCGCTTCCTGTGCAATAATAATAACAGTGCCGCAATTTCGCTTTAAGCGGCTTTGGCAATATTTTGTTTTCAGGGAGGGGTTCTTTTGTATAAATTCAGCGGCTTTACTCATAAAGCAAATCTTGCCGTTAATGCGGCGATTACAGGCGCACAGAAGCTCGGCCACACTTATGTGGGAAGCGAGCATATTCTGTGCGGGCTTTTGACCTATGAGGACAGCGTTGCCTACACAATTTTGTTCAGGAACGGCGTGACTCTTAAATCCGCAACCGAGAAGCTTGTTCAGACCATCGGAAGGGGAGTTACGACAAAGCTCACCACGGACGATCTTACACCCAGGAGCACACGTATTATAGAAAATGCCGTATCGGAGGCGAGAAGTCTCGGAAGCTCCGAGGTCGGTACGGAGCATTTGCTTATGGCGCTGATAAAGGAGAGCGACAGCGCCGCTGTTGCAATAATCAGAGAGTCTGGGGCGGGGATAAACACGATTTATTCGGAGTGCTCAGGGGCAAACGGAAACTCGGCGCAATCGGGCAAGAGCCATGTAAAGTCGCAGGCACTTGCCAAATACGGCAGGGATTTGACAGAGCTTGCGGCAAGCGGTAAAATCGACCCTGTTCTTTGCCGAGACGATGAAATTAACAGGGTTATTCAGGTGCTTTCAAGACGTACGAAAAATAACCCCTGCCTTATCGGAGAGCCCGGCGTGGGAAAAACAGCCGTTGTGGAGGGGCTTGCGCTGAAAATAGTGAGCGACGAGGTCCCCGAAACGCTCAGGGACAACAGAGTTTTTATGCTTGATTTGACCTCGATGCTTGCAGGGGCGAAGTACCGAGGCGATTTTGAGGAACGCATAAAAAATGCTCTTGACGATATGATACGGGCAGGGAATATAATTCTTTTCATTGATGAGCTTCATACCATTGTAAAAGCGGGAGCAACCGAGGGAGGCACCCTTGACGCCGCAAATATATTAAAGCCCCTGCTTGCAAGGGGAGAGCTTCAGATTATAGGCGCAACCACGATTTCCGAATATCATAAATTCATAGAAAAGGATACTGCGCTTGAAAGGCGTTTTGAGCCTGTTTTAATCGGAGAGCCCGGCGAAAGCGACGCTCTGAAAATTCTTCAAGGCTTAAAGGATAAATACGAACAGCATCACAAGGTAAGGATAGACGATAAGGCGGTGGAGGCGGCGGTTACGCTTTCAAAAAGATATATTCAGGATAGATTTCTCCCCGACAAGGCTCTTGATTTAATTGACGAGGCGGCGGCGTGCGTACGCATAAAGGCGGTAACTCTGCCTCGGTCTCTGAAAAAGCTTCAGGAGCGGATGAGAGAGCTGCGCTCTGAAATGTTCGACGCAGTGAACGCACAGGATTTTGAAAACGCCGCAGAAATAAGAAAAGACCTGGAAAAGCTGCAGGCTGAATTTAAAAGCGGAAAAAAAGAATGGGAAAAGGAAAACTCGGCTAAAAATCTCGTTGTCGGCGAGGAGGATATTGCTCGAATAGTGTCGAAAAAGACGGGTATACCCGTGGGGCAAATGACGAGAAGCGAAAACGAAAGACTGCTTGAAATGGAGGGCTTTATTAAGTCGCGGGTTATCGGGCAGGACAAAGCGGTGCAGTCGGTTGTGAAGGCAATCAGGCGAGGAAGAATGGGAATAAAATCCCCGAACCGACCGATAAGCTCGTTTATATTTCTCGGACCTACGGGCGTGGGAAAAACAGAGCTTTCAAAGGCTCTTGCCAAAGCTCTTTTCGGCGATGAAAACAAAATCATAAGACTTGATATGTCCGAATATATGGAACAGCATTCGGTTGCGAAGATAATCGGTGCGCCTCCGGGGTATGTAGGCCATGAGGAGGGCGGTCAGCTTACGGGACAGGTGCGGCAAAAGCCCTATTCCATCGTGCTCTTGGACGAAATCGAGAAGGCTCATCCCGATGTGTTTAATATTTTTCTTCAGGTGCTGGAGGATGGGTTTCTCACGGACAGCGAGGGGCGCAGGGTGGATTTCAGGAATACGGTGATAATAATGACCTCCAATGTGGGAGCAGAGCTTGTTTCACGCCAAAAAAGCCTCGGCTTCGGAGAATTTTCCCGTCAAAGAGCGGAGGAAATTATGCTTGACGAGCTGAAAAAAACCTTCAAGCCCGAATTTATAAACAGAGTTGACGAGATAATCGTGTTCAATTCCTTGGGCTCGGAGGAAATCCTGAAAATTACGGGCAAGCTGCTTTCGGAGCTGAAAAGCAGGCTTTCGGATATCGAGATAAGCGCAGAGTTTGACGCAAGCGTTGCCGAAAAAATTGCGGAGAGCCGAGACGTAAAAATATACGGTGCAAGACCGCTTCGCCGTGAAATAACAGCGCAGATTGAGGATTTGCTCGACCAAAAAATGATAGAGGGC
>JBJESI010000229.1:0-5306 GCA_051882715.1 Oscillospiraceae bacterium | reverse complement strand
GCGGTTGTGTTCGATTACCTGAAGCAGACGCTTTCCTGCGGCAAGCAATCTTTCAAAGGCGGCGGAGGTCTTTTGAGCAAAATCATTTTTCTTTATTATTTTGATTCTGCTGCCCTCATCAAGACATTCGCCTGTTGCAAGGTCAAAGGACGCACCGTTAAACGGAGCGACAGACTTAAAGCCGAGGGTGTTTGTAATCTCTTCGGCAAACTCATCGCAAACCTCGTCTGCTCCGTGGTTAACAAAAACTGTTTCAGGTGTGTTTTTCAATGCGGAAAGCCAATCGAGCAGCATATTCTTGTCCGCATGGCCGCTGATACCGTCCATCTGCTCAATATGCGCGTTGATTTTTATTTCTTCCCCGAAGATTTTACAGCTTTCGGCGCCGCCCACTATTGAGCTTCCGAGTGTGCCGACAGCCTGATAACCCACAAAAAGAACAGTGCTGTCGCTTCTCCAAAGATTGTGCTTGAGGTGGTGGCGGATTCTGCCTGCTTCGCACATTCCGCTGGCGGATATAATTATTTTGGGAGTCGGGTCGCTGTTTATCGCAACCGACTCATCGCTTGTTATTGCTACGTTAAGGCCGTCAAAATCAAGCACACGAACGCCCTTTTCAATCAGAGCAAGCGTTTCGTCATCATAGTAATCCATAAGACCGCCGTCGTAAATCTTTGTCGCTTCGATTGCAAGCGGGCTGTCTATAAACACCTGAAAGCCGTCGTGATTTTTTACAAGTCCGTCTTCTTTTATTTCTCTTATCAGGAACAGTAGCTCCTGAGTGCGTCCGACTGCAAAAGAGGGGATAACAACATTTCCGCTTCTGTCGAGAGTATCCTGAATTATCTTTGCAAGCTGAGTTTTGTAATCCTTTCTCCTTTCATGAAGTCTGTTGCCGTATGTAGATTCGATTATAACATAATCGGCGGCTTCGGGCTTTTGCGGATTTCTTATGAGAGGTCTGTCGATATTGCCCAAATCACCGGAGAAGAGAACAGTCTTTGTTATCCCGTCTTCGGTAATTTTAATTTCTATACTGGCAGAGCCGAGAAGATGCCCTGCGTCGGTAAAACGTATTTCGATTCCGTCGAAAATTTCATAATGCTCATTATATGAGCACGGCACAAAGCTTTCGAGAGCATTAACCGCATCGTCCATTGTATACATTGGGACGTACGGAGCTTTTCCCGAGCGCTTAGCTTTTCTGTTGCGCCACTGGGCTTCAAATTCCTGAATGTGAGCGGAATCTCTGAGCATTATGGAACAAAGCTGTGATGTTGCGTCTGTTGTATAGATTTTTCCTTTAAATCCGTCTGCCGAAAGCTTCGGGATTTTGCCGGAATGGTCGATGTGTGCATGGGTGAGGAAAACAGCGTCGATTTCTCCGGGATTTACGGGAAGCTCGCAGTTTTCATATATATCGGCTCCCTGCTCCATACCGCAGTCCACAAGAATTTTGCGGCCGCAGGCTTCAAGCAGGGTACATGAGCCTGTAACCTCATGAGCCGCACCTAAAAAAGTCAGCTTCAAGGAAAACACCTCCGTTAAATATCGTCAACTACATTATAATATTTATACCGAGGGTTTTCAAGTTAAATTTTGTTTACATACAGAATAAATAGTGGTATATTATAATGAAGAGGTGTGTTATGAAAGAACTTAACGATATAATCAAAAACGGCGGCTCGATTGTGTTTTTCGGAGGGGCGGGCGTTTCAACCGAGAGCGGCATACCTGATTTTCGCTCTGTTGACGGACTTTACAACGAGGAGTACGATTATCCGCCCGAAATAATTTTAAGCCACAGCTTTTTTGAAAGCAATCCCGAAGAATTTTACAGATTTTATCGGGCGAAAATGCTGCCCCTTGACGCAAAGCCCAACAAGGCGCATTTAAAACTTGCGGAGCTTGAGCGTGCAGGTAAGCTGAAGGCGGTGGTGACTCAGAATATTGACGGGCTTCATCAGCTTGCAGGGAGCAAAAACGTTTACGAGCTTCACGGCTCAATCCACAGAAACTACTGCACAAAATGCGGGAAAAGCTATACCGCAAAACAAATTTCCGAAAGTGTGGGAGTGCCTGTGTGCGTGTGCGGAGGGATTATAAAGCCCGACGTGGTTTTGTATGAGGAAAGCCTTAACGAGCAGACTGTAAACCGTTCTCTTGAGGCGATTTCAAGCTGTGACACTCTGATTGTGGCAGGAACTTCTCTTACGGTTTATCCTGCGGCTGGCTTTGTACGGTACTTCAGAGGAAACAGCCTTGTACTTATAAACCGTGACAAAACTCCGCTTGACAGCTCAGCCGACCTTGTTATTCACGATAAGGTAGGGGAGGTTCTTGACAAAATTATACTGTAAAGAAAAACGGATTTTCAGTAGCTACTGAAAATCCGTTTCATATTTTTTTGTTTTAAGGAAACCGCTTAAATTTCCTTATGCTCGTTCTCGACAATTTTTCTACCCATAAGAACGCCCATTGCCGATGACATTATAAGACCTCTCGTCCAGCCGCTTGAGTCGCCCAGACAGTGAAGTCCCTCAACGCTGGTGTTGAGATTTTCGTCCATCTTAACACGGTTGCTGTAAAATTTCAGCTCCGGGGAATACAAAAGCGTTTCCGTGGACGCAAAGCCCGGAACAACAATATCAACCGCCTGAATGAAGTTGATTATGTTTACCATAGCACGGTAGGGCATTGCCGCAGTAATATCTCCTGCAACCGCATCCGGGAGGGTAGGCTTGATATTTGACTGAGCGAGCTCTTTTTGCCAAGTGCGCTTTCCGTCGAGTATATCGCCGTAGCGTTGAACGAGAATATGACCTGCGCCCAGCATATTAGTCAACTCTCCGACCTTTTGTGCATAAGCGATAGGCTGGTTAAAGGGCTGATTAAAATTATGTGAGCATAAAATAGCCACATTCGTGTTGTCGGATTTAAAATCCTTGTAGGAGTGACCGTTTACAACCGCAAGATCGTTGTCGTAATTCTCCTGACTTACAAAGCCGCCGGGGTTTTGACAAAATGTTCTTACTTTGTTTTTAAAGGGCTTAGGGTAGCCGATTAGCTTTGACTCGTAAAGAACACGGTTTACATGCTCCATAACCTCGTTTCTGACCTCGACTCTTACGCCGATGTCAACGGTACCCGGCTGATGTGCAATTCCGTTTTCCTCGCAGATTTTTTCAAGCCAGTCTGCGCCGCGTCTTCCCGTAGCCACAACGGTTTTCTTTGAAAGGATTTCAAAATCCTTTTTTCCGTCGCTTACCGTTACTCCGAGACATACCCCGTCCTTTAGAATAACATTTGTGCATTCATGTCCGAAAAGTATCTCAACGCCGTTATCTTGCAGAAACTTTTCAATTCTGAGGTATAAGTCCTGAGATTTTTCAGTTCCCAGGTGGCGGATAGGGCAGTCAACGAGACGAAGCCCTGCCGATATAGCTCTTTTTCTTATTTCCTTTACGTCCTCGCCGTTGCTGATTCCCTCGATATGCTCGTCAGCGCCGAATTCAAGGTAAATTTTATCGGTATAGTCTATAAGCTCCTGAGCAAAATCCTCGCCGATAAGGGACGGTAAATCTCCGCCCACATCGTGGCTGAGGGACAGCTTTCCGTCGGAAAAAGCGCCTGCGCCTGAAAAGCCTGTTGTAATGTGGCAGTATGGCTTGCAGCCCACGCATTTTTGGGTTATTTTCTTGGGACAGCGCCTGTTTTCAACGGCCTGCCCTTTTTCGACAATAATAATTTTTTGCCTGCTTTTAAGCTTTATCATTTCAAGCGCAGTAAAAATACCCGCAGGTCCGGCTCCCACGATAACCAAATCGCAGTTCATCGTCTGCTCCTCCGAAAATTACATATTGATAACGATTTCGTTTGTATCGCTCAAAATATTTTCCTTAATAAGGATGCCCTCGATTGTGTTTCCGTTAACAACAACCGACTTTACGCCCTTTTCCGAATGGTCCGGATTGTTAACCGTAATATTGAGCCATTTGCCTCTGAAGTTCTTATTCATCGTGAAGCTTTCCCATTCCGAGGGAATACAAGGCTCGATAACAATGCCCTCACGCTGGGGCTTAAGACCGAGGATACCCTCTACAGTACCTACCATAACGGTGGAGGCTGTACCCGTAAGCCAGTGAACATGAGCTCTACCGTCAAAGGGGCTGAATTTAGATTCAACAAACTGTCCGTGAACATACGGCTCAAGAACACGGATATCTGCGTCCTCGTTCATTGTTGAGGGGCTGCATTCTTTCCAGTATTCATAAGCACGGTCGCCGTGACCGAGAATTGCTTCCGCAAGAATAAGCCAGCCCTGCGACTGAGAGAAGATACCGCCGTTTTCCTTTGTGGACGGATTGAAAAGAAGCATGTTTGCACCGTCAAAAGCGTGATCCTTGTAGGGCGGAGTCATGATCATTGCTCCGTATTTTGTGTTAAGCTCTCTGTAAACGCTGTTCATTGCAAGCTCAGCCTGATCATCGGTAGCGCAGCCGCTTATAACCGCCCAGCTCTGAGGATTGAGCCACATTGAAGCCTCGGGGTCATCACGCTTTCCGACGATTTCGCCGTCCTCACGGATGCCTCTGATAAATCTGTCCTCATTCCAGCATTTTTCCTGAATAGTGTCCCCAAGTTTTTTGAATATTTTATCGAGGTAAGCGATGTATTCAGTATCGCCCTTAAGCTCTGCGTAGCCTCTGAGAATTCTGATAGCGAGATAAAGCTGGAAAGCTACGAAGCTTGATTCGCCGAGCTTGCCCATTCTGAGGCAGTCGTTCCAGTCAGCGTGGAGACCTGCGGGCATACCGTTTTTGCCGAGACGTTCCATCGAGAAATTGATTGCACGTTTGAGATGCTCGTAAACGGTACCGCTGTCCTTGTTGGCAAAAGGAATAACCTCGTCAAGGAAGGAGTATTCGCCGCTCTCGTTAATGTATTTGTCAACGGTGGGGAAGAGCCACAGGGCGTCGTCCGCACGATAGAAGGGGTGACCTGTTTCACGGTCGTAATCGGGATCGCCGGGTGTGTTTTCGTGACCTGCATTGTGGGTGTATTTAACAAGAGGAAGTCCTCCGCCGTTGTCAACCTGTGCCGAAAGCATAAACCAAAGCTGCTTTCTTGCAAGCTCCGGCGCAAGGTGGATAATACCCTGGATATCCTGAACGGTATCCCGGTAGCCATAGCCGTTGCGCAGACCGCAGTAAACAAAGGAGGCTGCCCGGGACCAGATAAAGGTGATGAAGCACTGGTATGCATTCCACACGTTAATCATGTTGTTGAATTCCGGACTGGGGGTG
>JBJESI010000228.1:0-5314 GCA_051882715.1 Oscillospiraceae bacterium | reverse complement strand
TATGAAAACATAAGAAACAGCATCGGATATCCTCATCTAAACGTAAAAATCGGCGCCACACACGCAGGAATTTCCGTGGGTGAAGACGGAGCAACTCACCAGTGCAATGAAGACATCGCTCTTATGCGTACAATCCCGGGAATGATGATTTTAAATCCTGCCGATGATGTTGAAGCGTGCGCCCTTGTAAGAGAAGCGCTCAAATATGTAGGTCCCGTTTATATGAGATTCGGAAGACTCGCAACACCTGTTTTCAATGATGAGAAAACATATAAATGCGAGCTCGGAAAGGGAATAACCGTAAAAGACGGAGACGATATAACTATTATCGCAACCGGACTTATGGTTTATAAGGCGATTAAAGCCTCAGAAATGCTTGAAGAAAAGGGAATAAGCGCAAGAGTGGTAAACATTCATACCATTAAGCCTATTGACAGAGATATAATTGTAAAAGCCTCTAAAGAGACAAAGCTTATTATTACTGCCGAGGAGCACAGCATAATCGGCGGACTCGGTTCGGCAGTCGCCGAGGTACTTTGCGAGGAAGCTCCGGCAAGGCTTATCAGAATAGGTATGAACGATGAATACGGATGTTCGGGACCTGCCGAGGCTCTTCTTGACAAATTCGGACTCAGTGCTGAAAATATCTGTGAAACAGCCTTAAAAGCTTTAGGCAAGTAAAATTATTTCACCTTTCGCATATTATAGAGTATCAAATGCGAAAGGTGGAAAATACGTGACAAACAGGAATTACCGCCGCAGCAGAAAATACAGAAAACTTGGCATAAAGTTTATATCTTTAGGTATAGTGCTTTGTGCCTTGGTATTTTTAACAGAAAAAAAGATTGATCCGTTAATTTTCAGTATTTGCGATTATAATTGCGCTATTTTGGCAAATAAAATCGTCAGCGACGGTATAGATTACGAAATAAAGCAAACAGATAAATACAAGGATTTTGTTGATATCACCACCGACAGCGACGGAAACATAACATCAATCCGGACAAATACAATAGACGCAAATCAGTTTGTAATCGACGTTGGAAATAATATTGATAAATTCATAAGTGAAACAGGCAATTTAAGCTATGTAATACGAAGCGGCTCGCTTACCGGGCTAAGTATTCTTTATGACAGGGGATTTCCCATTACGGTTAAGGTGACGCCGACGGGGTATGTGGAAACTACTCTTGTAAGCACTTTTTCCACAGCGGGCATCAATCAGACCGTTCACGAAACTGTGCTTGAAATTGAGCTGTCAATGGCTTCTCAGCTTCCTGTCGGGAAGAAGATAACTATGTCAACGGCTGAGGTAATCATTGCTCAGACGGTAATTGTGGGAAAAGTGCCTGAAATGTATCGTGAGTATTACGGCGAATCGCAGGTTATTGCAAAATCAACAACAAGAACGGGGGTATAGTATGGAAAGAAAAGCGGCTGCCGAAAGAGCAGAGGAGCTCCGAAGGGAGATTGCCGTTCATAATAACAATTACTATAACCTTGACAATCCCAGCATATCCGACTATGAATACGATATGCTTATGCGTGAATTAAAAGAGATTGAAGCAGAATTTCCCGAGCTTGTAAACGACGCTTCTCCGACTCAAAGAGTCGGCGGAAAAGCTTCCGCACTTTTTGAAAAGGTAGTTCATAAGGTGCAGATGGGAAGCTTGCAGGATGTTTTTTCCACAGAAGAGGTCAGACAGTTTGATGAGCGTGTAAAGCGTGAAATTCCCGAAGCGGAATATGTGGTTGAGCCCAAAATCGACGGACTTTCTGTTTCGCTTGAATACGAAAACGGGATTTTCGTACGGGGTTCCACACGGGGCGACGGCTTTGTGGGCGAGGATGTAACTGCAAATCTTATGACAATCAAAAGCATACCTCATGTACTTAAAAAGAGCATTCCTTTTTTGGAGGTGCGGGGCGAGGTTTATATGCCGAGAAAAAGCTTTTATGAGCTTGTAAAGCGTCAGGAGGAAAACGGCGAAGCCACAGCAAAAAATCCGAGAAATGCGGCCGCAGGCTCTTTAAGGCAAAAGGACAGTAAAATTACAAAGCAAAGAAAGCTTGATATTTTCGTATTTAACATTCAGCAAATAACGGGAGAAGAAATCAACAGCCATTACGATTCTTTAAAATTCCTTTCAGAGCTTGGCTTTAATGTTATTCCCGACTATATACGCTGTAAAAATATAGATGAGGCTGTTTCGAGAATTGACGAAATCGGCAAAATCAAAACAAGCTTCAGCTTTGATATTGACGGCGCCGTGATAAAGGTTAATGACTTTTCGCACCGTGAGGTGCTCGGCGCAACAGCAAAGGTTCCCAAATGGGCGATAGCCTTTAAATATCCGCCCGAAGAAAAGCCGACAAAGCTTCTTGATATAGAATTTAATGTGGGCAGAACCGGCGCAGTAACCCCTGTGGCTGTATTTGAACCTGTGCTCCTTGCAGGAACAACGGTTTCAAGAGCAGTTCTTCACAACAAAGATTTCATTGAAGAAAAGGGCATACAAATCGGCGATACCATTGTGGTCCGCAAGGCGGGTGAAATCATTCCCGAGGTCGTAAAGGTTCTCTCACACAGTGAGGACTCAAAGCCTTTTGAATTTCCAAATAGATGTCCGGTATGCGGTTCGGAGCTTGTTGAAAGCGATGAAGAAGCGGCGATTCGGTGTCAGAATATTGATTGTCCCGCCCAGCTTTTACGCAGTATTGAGCATTTTGCTTCAAGAAACGCAATGAACATAGACGGCTTGGGTAAATCCATCGTCAAGGCGCTTGTTGAAAAAGGACTTGTTTCATCCGTTGCGGATTTATACACTCTTACCCCAAATGATGTAATTATACTGGATAAAATGGCACAGCGTTCTTCGCTTAATCTAATTGAAGCTATTGAAAAATCCAAATCAAATGAAGCGGACAGGCTTCTTTTCGGATTGGGCATAAGAGGAATAGGCCAGCGTGCCGCAAAGCTTTTATGTGAGAAATTCGGCGGCATAGAAGGGATAATGAACGCCTCAAAGGATGATATAATGTCAATCGAAGGCTTCGGGGAAGTACTGACGCAGAGTATTTACAGCGCCCTGCACGAAAAACATTTGCCGGGACTTATTGCCCGTCTTAAGGAAAGCGGAGTTAATATGGAGTACAGCAGACTCTTAACCGACAAACGTTTTGAAGGAAAGATTTTTGTTCTTACAGGAACTCTTACTCGCTTTACGAGAAACGAGGCGTCGGAAATAATTGAAAATCTTGGCGGAAAGACTTCCTCTTCCGTTTCAAAGAAAACGGATTACGTTCTTGCGGGAGAAGCCGCAGGAAGCAAGCTTGCAAAAGCGAACGCTTTGGGAATAAAAGTAATCAGCGAAGAGGAATTTTCCGAAATGATAAAATGAGGTGAAAATATGAACATTGATATTGAACATATTGCGAAGCTTTCAAAGCTTAAAATCGAAGACGAAAAGAAGCAAAAATTCGCCAAAAGCATGGAGGATATAATCGAAATGGTTAAAGAGCTTCCTCAGCTTGACGATAAGCTTAATCTGCTTGACGAAAGCAATCCCATGGAGCTTCGTGAGGATGTAACCGCCTCCGAAGCGGACAAGCTTTCACGAAACGAGCTTTTGCAGAATGCTCCGCAAATTGAAGCAGGCTGCTTTGTAGTACCGAGAGTTGTGGAGTAAGGAGATAAAAATGCAGTTATATAAGAAGACAGCAAGTGAGTTAAGCATCATGCTTAAAAATAAGGAATGTTCTTCAAGAGAACTTACCGAATCTGTTTTTTCAAGAATAGACGCAGCAGAAAGCAAGGTAGAAGCCTTTGTTACGCTTTGCAGGGAAGAGGCTCTCAAGAAAGCCGAAGAGGTTGACAACAAGCGTGCAAAAGGCGAAGAATTAGACGACCTTGCAGGTATCCCTATTGCTATTAAAGATAATATTTCCACAAAAGGGATTTTAACAACCTGCTCATCGAAAATGCTTTCAAATTACATACCTCCCTTTGACGCCGCTGTTGTAAAGTCGCTTAAGGCAAAAGATGTGATCATAACCGGAAAGGTTAATATGGACGAATTCGCAATGGGCTCGTCAACGGAAACCTCATACTTTAAGAAAACTAAAAATCCTTATGATTTGAATTGTGTGCCCGGAGGCTCCTCGGGAGGAAGCGCCGCCTGCGTTGCATCGGGCGAAAGCATACTTGCTCTCGGCTCGGATACAGGCGGATCAATCCGTGAGCCTGCTTCGTTTTGCGGAGTTGTGGGCTTAAAGCCTACCTACGGCTCGGTTTCAAGATACGGTCTTGTAGCATTCGCTTCATCCCTTGACCAAATCGGACCGTTTGCAAAATCAGTTGAGGATGCGGCGATGCTGTACTGTGCAATATGCGGATATGACAGGATGGACGCAACCTCTGCAAAGAGAAGCTATCCTGATTTCCGCAAAAATCTCAACCCCGATATGAACGGAAAAGTAATCGGTATTCCCGACGAGTATTTCTCTCTTTCTATCGACGACGAGGTGAGAACGGCTGTCGAGAATGCGATTAAGATTTACGAAGGACTCGGAGCAAAAATTAAGCGCATATCTCTTCCCAGCACAAAGTATGCTTTGGCGGCTTATTATATCATTTCCTCTGCGGAGGCTTCCTCAAATCTTGCCCGCTTTGACGGAGTTAAGTACGGATACAGAGCCAAGGAATTTGCTAACCTTGAGGAAATGTACCTAAACACAAGAACTGAGGGCTTCGGCGACGAGGTAAAACGCAGGATTATGCTTGGAACATTTGTATTAAGCTCAGGCTACTATGACGCATATTACGGAAAAGCAAAAATGACTCAGAGAAAAATAGCAGAAGAGTTTAACGAAAGCTTTAAAGAGTGTGACTTTATCATAACCCCCACTGTTCCCACCACTGCCTTTAAAATCGGCGAAAACGTCGATGATCCTCTGAAGATGTATGCAACTGATGTATGCACGGTAACAATAAATATTGCAGGACTTCCTGCGATGAGCATACCCTGCGGAAAAGACAGCAAGGGTTTACCCATAGGCATGCAGCTTATCGGAGCGAAGTTTTCGGAACAGAAGCTTTTTGATGCGGCATATGCCTTTGAAAAAGCTTACGGCCGTGTTGAGATGCCTGAACTTTAAGCATTGGAGGAGCATCCGAACTCGGTTTTGGCGGCTGAAAAATGCCCCGTGCCATTGCCTTAAATCTTGCTATACGGCAAGTATAGCGGCGATTTTCGGCTTCGGCACAGAACATTTTCATTGCCGACAAAACTGCTCTGCACTCCAAGGCGAGAAT
>JBJESI010000227.1:0-5342 GCA_051882715.1 Oscillospiraceae bacterium | reverse complement strand
CAATAATCAGCATTTCTTCAAATTCATCAAGCTCCGCTTTTGTGGGCTTTTCTCCGAATAGAAGCAAATACGCTGTTCTTTCAAAGCCGTATTCGTTATCGCCGAGCTCTTTGATAAGAGATTTTACATTATATCCTCTGTACCAAAGCTCGCCGTCACAGCCCACCTTTACGCCGTCTACAATTTTGCTGGATTCAATTTTCGAGATATTTGTAAGCCCGGTAAGAACTCCGTTGCCGCTGATATCTCTGAGTCCCCTGTTCACTCCGTACTCCTTGAACATACTGTCGGGTATTGTATCATTTTTAATGCATTCATGCTGCTTTCGGTTTACATATTCAAATATTTTTTCTTTGCTCATTTTTTGCCTCCTTGCGGTATTTGCCTGTTCTATAATTTAAATCGGAGCAAAGCCTGATAAGCTTACTTAATCAGGCTGCGACGATCTCTGCCGCAGGGAGCTTTGCTCCTCAGGGTTTCGGTGGGGATTATATCCCCCGAAAGACTGAAATGGAACCCGCCGCCTTACGGCGGGGACATCTTGCGGCCTGGTTATATTATAGCATTTATTTTTATATTTTGCAAAGCTAAATAATAATTCTTGTTTTTATTGATGTTATATAGTAAAATGAAATAAGAGTTTTTCCCTTTTGGCAATATCCGCACCTTAAAAGGCGTCAGATTGCCGAAAATACGGTACAACAAGGAAAATGAAATGAACAAAAGCGAAAAATTATATAAAACTTTAAATGAAGAAAGCAAGCTGTGTCCCCTTTATAAAAAGTGCGGAGGCTGTCAGCTCCAGAATATGACCTACTCCGAGCAGTTAAGCTACAAGCAGGTAAAGGTAATCAGACTTTTGGGGAAATTTTGCCATGTAAACGAAATTATCGGTATGGAAAACCCTTTTCATTACCGCAATAAGGTTCAGGCGGCTTTTGCCTTGAAAAACGGGAAGCTTGTTTCCGGCGTGTACCAATCATCTACGGGAAAGGTTGTCCCTACAACCGACTGTCTGATAGAGGATACTGCCGCAAGTGAAATTATAGCCGATATAACAAGGCTTGCGGTAAGCTTTAAGCTTCGGCCGTTTGATATAAACAGCCGCAGAGGATTTCTTCGCCATGTGCTCGTTAAAAGGGGCTTTGCAAGCGGTCAGATTATGGTGGTGCTTGTTACGGCTGATGGCGAATTTCCGTCACAAAAAGCGTTTGTAAATGCGCTTATTACACGCCGTCCCGAGATAACGACCGTTGTACGCAGTATCAACAAAACAAATACGGGACTTCTTTTGGGCAGACAAAACGAGGTATTGTTCGGCAACGGTTATATTGAAGAACAGCTCTGCGATATGACATTCAGGATAAGCCCCCATTCATTTTATCAGGTAAATCCCGTTCAGACAGAAATTTTATACAAAACAGCCCTTTCGTTTGCCGGCCTGAAAGAAGACGAGGTTCTGATAGACGCTTACTGCGGCACGGGCACAATAGGGCTTATTATGTCTAAGCACGCAGGACAGGTTATCGGCGTGGAGGTTAACCGTGACGCTGTTAATGACGCCCGTGCAAACGCAAAAGCAAACGGTGTAAAAAACATCAGCTTTTACTGTGCGGACGCAGGAGATTTTATGTGCGAGCTTTCAGACTCCCACCGAAAAATCGACGCTGTCGTAACGGACCCTCCCCGTGCAGGCTGCAGCAGAAGGTTTCTTGAAAGCCTTGCTCGGCTTTCTCCGAAAAAAGTGATTTATATATCCTGCAATCCCGAAACTCTCGCAAGAGATATGCGGTTTCTTACGGCAAAGGGTTACCGTACAAGGAAAATACAACCCGTGGATATGTTCCCTTTTACAAATCATGTTGAGTGTGCGGTTTTGATGTCAAAATGAATAGAGACCTTTTGAGGGCGTTGGGCAATGTATTTACGGAATAAGAAAAGAGGCAATCACTAATGAAGATTAAGCAATTAAATCTTAAAAGAATTAAAAAGGCGATTCCTCTTGTGTGGAAAGCATTCTGTGAATATGAAGCGGTTAATTATACGGAATCCGGGAAAAAAGCGTTTTGGGACGCAATACATTCAGAGGAATATCTGAACATGCTGGATGCGTACGGTGCGTTTGAAGGAAACGAGCTGCTTGGAATAATCGCTACCCGAAACAAAGGCAGTCACATAGCTTTATTCTTCGTTGACGGAGCGCATCACAACAAGGGCATCGGAAAAAGTTTGTGGAATACTGTTCTTGCAAATAACACGTCGGAAACAATAACCGTGCATTCTTCCCTTTATGCAGTTGATGTATATAAAAAGCTTGGTTTTTCAGTTACAGATGAAATACAGACAGATAACGAAATTCAGTATGTGCCGATGGAATATCGGACGGTCATAAATAAAAACTGCCCTTGTTCCAAGGTAAAGTGTATACGGCACGGAAAGTGCAATGAATGCAGAGCGCATCATGCAAAACGGAACAGAATTCTTCCCTGTGAACGAGATAGCCGTCAATGAACACCCTGTATAAGCATTACAGAATATAACCGATGAGTATTCAAATAAGGGGCTTACCCCGCTTTTAACGCGGCAAGGTGCGGCTAAGCCACACTGCGGAAATCGGGAGATTATACTTCCGCTTACCGCAAAATATCTTCCGCCGCCTTACCGAATAAATATCATTTTTCTTTAAAAAGGCTGTATTTATGCGTACGTTACGATTAGTGTCACGCACGTGACGCTGCGGTTCTTTTAATCATACAGCTTTTATGTTACTTTCTAATCAGCCAAGGTCAAAAAAGAAAGGAAAAAGAGAAATGAAAAATAACGGAAAAAAATTATTGAGTATAGGAATTATTACGGTAGTCATATTTGCGCTTTGGACGGCGTTAATACAGATTGTTGATGTACAGCCTGTCGGGCAAAACGGAACCAATATCGGTTTTGCGTCTCTGAACCTATGGTTTCACAGACTAACAGGCGTTTATATGACGGTCTATACTATCACTGATTGGCTCGGACTTGTACCGATATTTATTTGTATGATTTTCGGCGGAATTGGATTTGTTCAACTGGTTAAGAGAAAAAATCTCTTTAAAGTTGATTTTGATATTATCCTATTAGGAATTTATTACATTATAGTAATCTCGGGATATTTATTTTTCGAAATGATTCCGATCAATTACAGACCTATCCTAATTGAAGGATTTATGGAGGCGTCTTACCCTTCTTCAACTACGCTTGTTGTATTAAGTGTTATGCCTACTCTTAGTTTTCAGGTTAACCGCAGGGTGAAAAATGCCGCGATTAAAAAAGTCATAAATATGTTTGTGATTTTGTTTTCGTTATTTATGGTAATTGGAAGAACGGTTGCAGGAGTTCATTGGTTAACTGATATTATCGGTTCAATTATTCTAAGTACTGGATTATATCTGATTTATAAATCAAGCGTCTTATTGTATGATAAAAAAGTTAAGTCATGAACGGAGGCTGTACTGTGGAATTTAACGAAAAGCTACAGGAGTTAAGAAAAAGCAGGGGGCTCACCCAAGAAGAGCTTGCGGAGGCTCTGTATGTATCAAGAACAGCAATTTCAAAATGGGAATCGGGGCGAGGATATCCAAGCATTGATTCACTGAAAGAGATTTCTAAATTTTTTTCTGTTACAATCGACGACTTGTTATCGGGTGAAAAACTAATATCTTTAGCTGAAAAAGAAAACAAATCAAATATTAGAAACATTTGCGATTTGCTGTTCGGAATCGTAGATCTGTTATCAATAACACTTATAATCCTTCCGCTCTATCCCAACACGATTGATGGATATATTTATTCCGTAAATCTGTTTGCATATAAGCAATCAACGCCGTTTAATCTCGTAGTATATTGGATTTTCTTTGCTGCGCTTATCGTTATCGGAGTTTTAAAAATTTTACTTAACCAAATGAAAATAGAAAAAGGGCAAAGAATTATTACAAGAATTTCTATAATTCTCAGTATTATTACGGTATTGTTTTTGGCAATGACGAGGGAAGCCTATGCAGTAACTATGGCTTTTTTGCTGCTGATAATAAAAGGTATGCTGGTTTTGAAAAATCTCAAGTCAAATTATTGATATTACTAAAAAACGACAAATTCACCTCAAAAGCTCAAAGTCGCTTCGGCGGCATCGGATAATTCCCTCTTTGCGAAGCCTGCTTATCTCTGCGGAAAGTCCGCTTCGGTCCACCTCAAGATAATCGGCAAGCTCCTGCCTGTCAAACGGCACGGTAAAGCGCATGTTTTTATTTTTATTTTTCTTTGCCTCAAGGGTTAGGTAGGTAAGAAGCTTTTCCCGGGTAGTTCGTTTTGATATTATCTCAACCTTGCGATTGATTTGTATGTTTTTCATCGCCATTATTTTCAGGAGATTATGAACAAGCTGATTATGAAATCCGCATGAATTTTTGCACATATGGGTGATTTTCCTGCTGTCGATAAGCATAATTGCACTGTTCTCTGCGGCAACAGCCGAAACAGGCAAATTCTCCGTATCGGCGCAGGCATAAGCCTCCCCGAATAGCCGAGACGGTCCTATGTCCGAAATTATGCTTCTGTTACCGCAGCAGTCAATACGGACAATCTGCACTCTCCCGGACAAAACAATGCAGATGTCCTTTGCGGGCTCTCCTTCAAAAAAAACAAATTCATTTTTTCCGGGGCTAATCACCCGCGCGCCCAAACAATCAAGCAATACAGGCAATTCCTCGATTCCTATATTCCCAAACAAAGCGCATTTTTTTAAAACTTCAAAATATTTTTTCATAATATTCTCCGTTTGTTGATTTTTCAACATACATCATATGATTATTATATTAAAATATACTCAGAAGTTCAAGTATGAGCTTTAAATCAAGGAGGAAAAATTATGATAAGAAAAATTATCAAGATAGACGAAGAAAAATGCAACGGCTGCGGAGCGTGCGCTTCTGCCTGCCACGAGGGCGCAATCGAAATGATTGACGGAATAGCAAGACTCACAAAAGAAAATTACTGCGACGGGCTGGGAGATTGCCTTCCCGCCTGCCCTACAGGAGCTATTTCCTTCGAGGAAAGAGAAGCTCCTGCGTATGACGAAGCGGCTGTTCTTGAGGCAAAACAGAAAAAGCTTCACGAGAAGCTCCCGTGCGGATGCCCCGGAACACAGTCAAAGCCTATCATACGAAACGAAACGGTTTCAGACGCTGACGTTTCTCCGGTTAACAGCAGACTTTCACAATGGCCTGTGCAAATCAAGCTTGTACCAGTCAATGCGCCTTACTTTGATAACGCAAATCTTTTGGTAGCTGCGGACTGCTCAGCCTACGCAT
>JBJESI010000226.1:0-5477 GCA_051882715.1 Oscillospiraceae bacterium | reverse complement strand
ACGGCGCTTTTTGCAAACTCCGAATCAAGCGAAATGATGTTAAGCTGACAGTCTTTTGTGATATATTCCTTTGAAGCGTTTGCGATTGCGCTGAAAATTTCCTTTTCGTCGCCGTCGTGTTCCACAATAAGGAGATTGCTTTTTACTCCGTCCCTAACCATTGCTCTTAAATAAGCCGATTTTACAGGGGCTATGCTTTGCAGGACTTCCGAAAGCAGTCTTGCAAACTCCTCCGGATAGCGGTCGAACTCCGTCAGCGAAATGCCTGGAGCTTTGTTTGCGTTCATTCTTTTTAGCGTTGCTTCCTTTTTCTCTTTAAGCTGACTGATAAGGTTTTTGTCCATAAGCATACTCATATTGCTGTCAGGGTTGATAACAAAGCCGTCTGCATCGGATTTTTCATGCAAAACAAGTCTTGCGTAATCATCGAAAGTGAGGATTACCGTGTCCTGATTTTTTGCGTGCTCCGATTTTGAAAGCTGATGCGTGTCGGTGTATGCGGGGAAGAATTTTTGCCCCTTGCTGTTTGTGATAACGCTAAAGCTGAGCTTTGTATCCTCCGGCAGAGAATATGTGCCGTCCTCGTTTTTCTGCGGCTTGTTTGAGAAAATAACGGGAGCGATAAATTGTGCCCTTGTTCCTATCTCGTTAAGAACCGTAACCTGACTTTGCACGGACTGATTTTTGTGAAGATTTAAAATAGCCTGCACAAGCTCGGGATTTTTGATATCCTTGTTTATCTGAAGCATTTTAGTTTCCTTTCGTGAATAACCAATCCTGAGGAGCAAAGCTCCTTGCGGCAGTCTCGTCGCAACCTGATTAAGCGAGCTTATCAGGCTTTGCTTCGATTTAAATATCTGCGGTTAGTTTTAGTACGGTATTATTTTATCATGAAAGTAAAAATATTTCAAGACAAAACAAATCCCCGACTTGACAAAAGCCGGGGATTTTGATTATTCACCGAGGAAATTCATTTTTTCGGCGTCATATCTCTTAATCGCCTTTTCGTTTCTTACCACCTCGTAACCGGCGTAAGCATTTTTGATAAACTCCTCAAACTCGTCGTCTTTATACTCGGACAGAAGAGCGTCACGGTTTTCATCGAAATAATCCTCACGCTCGGAAGCGTCAAGCCTTTGCAGGAGATAGTAGTAATCTCCGTCCTCAAAGGTTGTTGCGGTTCCGTCTGCGGGCGCTTCAAAAACCTTCTTTACAAAGGCCTCTGAGGGGCTTGTTGCCTCAACCCAAATCCAAGTTTCGTTTTCGTATGGGTCTGTTATATCGCTGACGGTTTCGTTGTATTCGTCTTTGATTTTTTCAAAGCTCTCGCCTGCGTTGATTCTGTCGGCATAGCCCTTAGCTTTGGCGATAAGCTCTTCCTTTGCGGCGGCAGTAATGGCATTTTGGTCTTCGTCCTTCAGAGAGAACTGAATGAATTTTGTGCGGGCGAGAATTTCGGTCATGTATTTCTGAAGCTCTGCGTCTGCAACGGGAGTCTTGCCCTCAATGCCGTACATAGCGCTGAAAATATTGTTTTCGATATAGGTGTTTTCGTAAACCTTTGCGTAGGACTCCTTGCTGATGCCCATTTTGGTGATGGTTTCGCTGTAATTTTCCCAGTTTGAGTCAACTGCGGTGTTTATCTGCTTTTTCTGGTCGGAAGTAAGAGCCGCATTGTATTCATCTGCTAAAGAAAGGTTAGCGACATATCTTTTGCAGGATTCAATCGCCTTGTTTTCAATCCAGGTTTTTACGTCGGTGTCGTCGATTTTGTAGCTCCAAAAATCAACCGATCCGTCGGTGACTTCCGTTGTATAAGTGGAGTTAGCCTCCGAGGTAGCGGCGCTGAGATAGTAAATGTAAACGCCCGCAGGAATTTCCGTTCCGTTGATTGTGAGGGCGGTTGCCGTGTCCTGTCCGCAGGCTGTTGCCGCAAAAAGAGCCGTGCATGCAAGAACAGCAGCAAATAATCTTTTTAATTTATTCATAACTTCCTCCTTACGAAGCTGAAATAAGTACAAAGCATAATTTGCACCATACCTTGATATTATACAACAATCAATAAAAAATGTCCATAGATTTTGTTCTTTTTTGTAAAAAAATTATTTGCTCTGAAATTGAGGGGAAAAAATGCGTGCAAAGCGCCAAAAAAATTGATAAAAGGTATATTAAAAACAATAAAAGTATGTTATAATACGATAATATGGGGAGTGTAGCAAAAGCTAAGGAGAACAAATGGAGAGCATAATAAAAATCGAAAATCTCGAATTTTCATATACACAGACGGACAGCGACGGCAACGAAGCAGAGGGTGAAAGAGTTATCAACGGTGTTTCGCTTGACATACATAAGGGAGAATTTCTTGCGGTTTTGGGACATAACGGTTCGGGAAAGTCCACGCTTGCAAAGCATCTTAATTCCATACTTGTTCCGTCAAAGGGCAGAGTACTTGTCAAGGGTATGGAAACCTCGGACGAAAAGCTCGTTTACGATATAAGGAGCGTTGTCGGAATGGTATTTCAAAATCCGGACAACCAGCTTGTAACCACGATTGTTGAAGAGGATGTGGCTTTTGCTCTGGAGAATATGGGGGTTGCCCCCGATGAAATACGAAAAAGAGTGGATGAAGCACTAAAAGCTGTGGATATGTACGAGTACAGAGAACATTCGGCAAGCCAGCTTTCGGGCGGACAGAAGCAGAGGGTAGCCGTTGCGGGAGTTATTGCCATGCGTCCCGAGTGTATAGTAATGGACGAGCCTACCGCAATGCTTGACCCGAGAGGCAGACGTGAGGTTATGGAAACCGTTCACCGTCTGAACAGAGAGCTTGGGATAACAGTCGTGCTTATCACTCATTATATGGACGAGGCGGCGCAGGCAGACAGAATAGTTGTTATGGACAAGGGACGGATTGTTATGGACGGAGAACCGAAAAAGGTTTTTTCACAGGTGGAGCGTCTTAAATCAATCGGTCTTGATATTCCCCAGGCGACGGAGCTTTGTTACAGACTTCAAAAAAGCGGATTTGACATAAGCTGTGAAATAACGGAAGAAAAAGAATGTGCAGAACAGATATTAAGACTGCTTGGGCAGTAAGGAACAGGAGCGGCGTGACTTGGCGATTATAAAAACAGAAAATCTCACACACATATACAGTCCCGATACGCCGTTTGAAAAGGCGGCAATAAACGGTTTGAATATAGAAATCGAAGAGGGTAAATTCGTCGGCATAATGGGCCATACAGGCTCGGGAAAATCAACTTTTATCCAGCACTTAAACGGGCTTTTGAAGCCGACCTCAGGCAAGATATATATCGACGGAGAGGATATTTGGAAGGACAAACAGACTCTCAGGCAGACAAGATTTAAGGTCGGACTTGTTTTTCAGTATCCCGAATACCAGCTTTTCGAGGAAACGGTTTACAAGGATATTGCTTTCGGACCGAAGAATATGGGACTTTCGGAGGATGAAATCGACAGCCGTGTTAGAGAAGCGGCGGGACTTGTGGGCATTGACGAAAAAATGCTAAAAAAATCCCCGTTTGACCTTTCGGGCGGTCAAAAGCGCAGAGCCGCCATTGCGGGAGTAATGGCGATGAAGCCGAAAATTCTTATTCTTGACGAGCCAACCGCAGGGCTTGACCCCTACGGCAGGGACAAAATTCTCGAAGAAATCGACAATTACCATGAGCAGACGAAAAGCACGGTACTGCTTGTTTCTCACTCTATGGAGGATATAGCAAAGCACGCCGAGCAAATTCTTGTTATGAATAAGTCCGAGATTTTTTGCTTCGGCGAAACCGCAGATGTATTTAAACGTGCCGAGGAAATTGAAAAAATCGGACTTGATATTCCGCAAATCTCCAAGATTGCCGCAAGGCTCCGTGAAAACGGCGTTGACATCGGGGATGTTTATACGGTTGGTGCCGCCGCAGAGCGCATTATCCGTCTTTTAGAAGGAGGTGCTTTGCGTGATTAAGGATATTACAATCGGACAGTTTTTTCCCGGAAAATCGGTAATACACCGACTTGACCCCAGGTTTAAAATAATACTTACCCTGCTTTTTATTGTGATGCTTTTCTGCGCCGGCAATTTCGCTTCTATGGCGGTAGCTGTTGCCTTTGTTATATTAAGCATGATAATATCGAAAATTCCGTTTAAGGTTATGCTTAAAAGCGTAAAGCCGATTATTCCGCTTATTCTGTTTACGGCGGCGCTGAATTTGTTTTTCATGACGGGGGAAAAGCCTCTTTTTGAACTGTGGGTAATAAAAATCTACCCCGAGGGAATAAAAACCACCGTGTTTATGGTGCTCAGAGTGGTGTTCCTTATTTTAGGCTCGTCGCTCCTTACCTACACAACCTCTCCCGTTGCTTTAACCGACGCTCTCGAAAGGCTTTTGTCTCCGCTTAAAGCGGTAAAATTCCCCGTTCACGAGCTCTCCATGATGATGACTATTGCTCTGCGCTTTATACCTACGCTTGTTGAGGAAACCGACAAAATCATGTCGGCGCAGAAGGCGAGAGGCGCAGATATGGAAACGGGCGGACTTCTCAAAAGAGCAAAAGCGCTTGTGCCTATAATGATTCCGCTTTTTATTTCGGCGTTTAAGCGTGCGGAGGAGCTGGCTCTTGCGATGGAATGCAGGTGCTATCGGGGCGGAGAGGGCAGAACAAGGCTCAGACAGCTCAAAGCCTGCAGGAATGATTATGCCGCCCTTGCCTTGGAGCTTTTGCTTGTCGCCTGCGTAATTTCGATAAATATATTGGTTAAGTAGAATGAGAAATTTAAAGGTTGAAATTTGCTATAACGGAACTCGCTATCACGGGTATCAGTATCAGATAAACGCATATACCGTTCAGGAGGCCGTGGAAAAGGCTCTTGCAAAAATAATGCAGGAAAGCGTGCGAATAAACGGATGTTCACGCACGGACACGGGAGTTCATGCAAGGTCGTATTTTTTCAGCTTCACGACCGAAAGCGGCATACCCTGTGAAGGGCTTGTTAAGGGAATGAACACGCTTTTGCCGAACGATATTGCCGTGAAAGCCTGCACGGAGGAAACGGAGGAGTTTCATGCAAGATTCTCGTCCGTAGGAAAAAGATATATTTACAAAATACATAACGGAAAAGTGAGAGACCCGTTTTCGGAAAATCTTGCACTGATGTATTGCTATGGGCTTGACGACGAAAAGCTTAGAAGATGCGCCCGATATTTTGAGGGCACGCACGATTTTTCAAGCTTTTGCGCTTCGGCAAGCGATGTTGAAGATAAGACGAGAACAATCTATAAAACCGATGTCCGCAGAAGCGGAGACGAGGTTGAAATTGAATTTATCGGGGACGGCTTTTTGCACAATATGGTGCGGATAATGGTCGGAACGATGATTTTTTACAACGAAGATAAATTTGACGATAACTATATAAAATCCCTTTTTGAGATACCCGACCGCACAAGAGCGGGCAAGACCGCAGC
>JBJESI010000225.1:0-5527 GCA_051882715.1 Oscillospiraceae bacterium | reverse complement strand
TGTAGTCGCCGTAACAGGTTGTCAGATATTTATCATACTGCTTAAAGCAATAAAATTCTTTTCCTTCAAAAGGGAGTAAAATCATTTCGTCAAACAAATCGTGCGGATGATATTGTCTTATCCGCATAATTATTTCCGTCAGGGTTATTTGCAGCTCAGGATTTCCGTTCCATTTCTGTACCTGTCTATCCGCCCATTTACGGTATTTGGGATAGTTTTTAGGGCTTACCGCTTTAAGAAGAAGCTTTTCTCCCGCTGACAAAATCTTATTTGAGCTTCCGCTTCCGTATCTGCGGCTGTACAAGAGTTTCAATGCAGCGCAAAAAAACTGCCACTTTCTTGCAAGCTTTGACTGCGGTACTCTGTCTGCGGGAAAAATATCAACAAAAATCCCCCTGTGATAATGCTTTTCTCTTTCGGTCTCACTTTGAATGAATGTTGTGTGGTCTTTTCTGATTTTTGTCATGTTCTGAGTAAAATCTTCGTCGGTATCAATATTTTGAAGTATAAAACCGGACGGAGGATTTTCCTGCCAAAGCTTAATAAAACGCTCGTAATCCTCACGCAGCATGCAAATATCAATATCGTCGTCCCAAGGAATGAAACCCTTGTGGCGTACCGCACCTATAAGCGTGCCGTAAGCAAGTGAGTATTTTATATTGTTTTCAACACAAAAATTATGTATTGTCTCTAATATTTCAACCTCGACCTGTTGAACAACCTTTATAACGTCCATGACTTCCCTCTCAAATTAAAATTATTGAATTCTCAGACCTAAAACACTGCTTATATAGGGCATACCGACTCCTCCGTAAACAATGTTTATAGAATAAAACGCATAACAAACATAACCTGCCAAACAAGCAATTTTCATGATTGTTCGTTCATGCGGCTCAAATACGTTTTCAAACATCCACGGCAGCAAAGCGAAATTATACAAAGTGAGATAAATCGGAAAACGACCGATTAGTATTCCGCTTGTAAAATTAGCAAGCAGACTCACCAAAACAGCAATTATAGAGCAGTTTACCATTACGAAAATATGCTTCTGATTTTTCTCTGCGATTTCTTTCCGTTTCCAAAAAGCAATGGCAGCAGGAACAGCCGCAATCAGTGTGTGGAAAATACTTGAACCGTCATCCTTGGCAAACTGTGTCGTATATCCTTCGTAATCGGTTCCCTCCAAGGCATCTGACAATATGTTCGTAAAATTATCGACCATAAACACCGCCAGTAAAGCAAGTATAATGATTGATATAATTTTAGGATTCCACGGTTTACCCTGAACTAAGAAGAAAATAAACAACCATATTATTGCGGTCGCATGTATGCTGTATGCTAATAACATCAAAATTAAAAATTTGAAAAATTTCTTTTGAAATATGTAATCCGATGCAAAAATTATTAAGGAAACTGCTAAAAACTGCCTTATACCGCCCATCATATTTGTAAATGACATGGACAGAAAAAACAGCAAAACGCTGTAAACAAAGCTTGTGGAATACTTGTAATACAGCTTTATAAGGGCGGAAGCATTTATAGTTGCGGTTATCATGAAAAACACGTTGACATCTTTGGTAATAAATTTTTTTATTATCCATTCATAAACTATAAACCCATAACCCTTTTTGTCGCTCTTTGCAAGTAATGATGAAAAACTTGTCGACAGATTATTAAAGCCTTGCATATAAGCATAAGTGTCATTGAAATCCGTTCTCATACCTATAAAGAAAACAGGCAGCGCAAATATAATAATGGCCAAGAAAAGTGTTGTGCCGTTGTTATATTTCTGATAAATATGTTTTTCCTCAAGAATAAATTTTGAGCCGAAGCCCACAATGCCAACATAGGCAAACATAAACCAGTAAAAAATTTTCCATCACCTCTTTTTCTCAATTTGTTCAGTCTAACTCGTAAAGCTTTCTCAATTCCTCTGTAACACTTGTATCAGTAAACTTTTGTACCTCTTTATATGCATTCTCGCCGAGTTCACTGCAAAGCTTCTCATTGTCAAGAAGCTCAATAACCTTGTGGGCAAAAGCGTCCGAATCATCGGGATTAACAAGATAGCCGGTTTTTCCGTCGGAAACCAGTTCTTTATGACCTCTGTTTATTGAAGCTACAACCGGCTTTTTGCAGAGCATGGCCTCCATAATATTTAAGGGAAGACCTTCTCTGTAACTGCAGGAAACCGCAACGCTGCATATATTTTCGTACTTTTGAAGCGTCAGACAATATCCGATAAAATCAACGTTAATATCTAATCCGAGCTGTGCTGTAAGCGTCTTCAGAGCGGAGTCCTCGCTGCCGTTTCCCGCAAGCACCAATTTGCATTTCGGAAACCTTTCCGTTATTTTATTCATTGCGGTTATAATAGTTTTTTGATTTTTATTAGGGAGAAGCTCTCCCACGCACAAAATTATCGGGACATCGCTATCATATCCAAGCTCTTTTCTTGCCTGCTCACATTCCTCCGATGAAAAAATTCTGTATTTTGAAGAATTGACTCCCACGCCGTGAATGTGATATGTATCGGTTTTAAATTTTTCAGAAGCAAGTCTGTAATCCTCTGAGGTTATAGTAACAAGCTTGTCTGTTTTTTTAGCCATGGCCTTTTCAATCGGATAATAGATAATCCAGTTTTTTTTCGGCGCTCCGTCGTAAAAATGAAAACCGTGCGCTGTATAAAATACCTTCGTTCCGTTTTTTCTGTACTTATCAGCCGCAAGCCTTGTTATCATTCCGCCCATGGGGGTGTTGCAGTGAATTACATCGTAACTATTCTCGGAGAGAATGTTCTTCATCTGCTTGTATGCTGTTATATTGTTTTTGCTGAAAGGCGAGCGGGCAAAATTCACATTGAAAATCTTATCCGCAAAATCAAGCTTCATTCCGTTTTTTTCTGCAAGATTATCCCTTGCGGCTACATGAACCTCCCAACCGTGCTCGTGAAGCAAAGAAACAAGAGGCCTGTGAAACTGGCAAATATGGCTTTGTACCGTCGCCGTCAATAATACTTTTTTCATATTCAAAATCAACCTTAACTGTTTATAAAATCATTCAAATTATTATATATAACATCAAAAAGTCGTTCGCAATTTCTATCTCCCACAAAGCTGTTGTGCGGAGTCAGTATTACATTATCGTAATTCCACAACGGACTTTCGAAAGCAAGCGGTTCTTCTTCAAACACATCAAGCGCAACGCCTTTAAATTTCCCCTTATTAAGCCATTTTATCAAATCGCTTTCGTTTATGACTCCGCCCCTTGATACGTTTATCAATACGGAATCATTTTTCATAGCCGACATTCTGCCGTCATTTATAATTCCTCTTGTGGAATCAAGCAAAGGAAGTGTTAAAACAACTATATCGGATTTGCCGAGCGCTTCATTTAAATTATCAATTAAAACAAACTCATCTATATACTCGGATTTTGGATTTACTATATCAACTCCGATTGTACGAGCGCCGAAAGCTGAAAAACGTTTCAGACATTCCTGCCCCACGCTGCCTGTTCCGACTACGCAAACGCTTTTGGAATTTATTTCTGCAATATCACGGTGCTTTTTCCAAGCTCTATTGGCCTGCTGCTTGTAAAACTCATAGGATTTTTTGTAAATCTCCAAAGCCATCAGAAGCACCCACTCCGCCATCGGAATGCTGTAAACTCCTCTTGCGTTGAAAAGCTTTATATTATTTTTATTAAAATATTCAACGGGCGCACGGTCAAGCCCTGCGCTCGTAAGCTGAACCAGCTTCAGATTTGTAAACTTCTCAACGGGATTATATAAAAACAAGCCGTTGCAGACAACTGCGTCAAAAACCGAACAATCAATTTCAAGGGGAATCCGCTCATCTTGAACAAATGTAATCTCATATCCGATTTCCCTTAGCTTTTCAATTTGAGCATTCGTGTAATTAACTGCCCCTGTCAAAAGTAAATTCAAAGCACTATCCCTTTCTACTTTTTCACAATCTTTCTAATTGAAAACAAAGATATTATCTTTTCGGTAACAAAGTTTAAAACGACTGCGCTGACTGCGATTGTTGCAGTGATTATTATCCAATTTATCGGGAAGAAAAGTATATTCACTCTCGGAATAATCGCATACTGAACCAAATATATCTCAAGCGTCAGCTTGCTGATAAGCAAAACCGTTTTTCTAAACACTTTAGGCATATTCTCAAGCTTTGAATCAAAGCCTGCAAAGGTACAAAAATAAAATAAAGTAAAATCAGCAGAATAATCTGATTTATTATCTGGAATTGAGATACAAACGAAATTTTAGAAAACTTAACGAAAAATAATTTGCTTGCAAAATACAGCGGGACAAGGATTATCGTACAAATTAGATTTGAAGTTTTTCTCTTGTTACGGATTTTATTATCGTTTATCCTTACATAAGCGCCTATTAACATCGCAATAAAGAACAAAAACCTAATCATCCAATTATGGACGCTGTCAATATGATAATACGTCCTGTCGTAGAAAAACAAATAAATGATTAGCTGTATCAAAAAAACCGCTCCGATTACAAGAGGAATTCTTTTCCGCAGAATTTCAATCTTCATGACAAAATAAAACGGAATATACAAAAGCACTATAGATGCTACAAAATGATAATATGTAGGATAAATAAATAATTTAATAAAGCCCCAAAAGCCGTCAAACTGATAAAATCCCAAAGCGGCATAAACTGCTGTTATAATTAAAACAGGAGGGTAAATCCTAATAATTCTTTTAACATACCATTTATGAAAAGGCAGCTTTATATTTGATAAGCAATATCCGGATACTGCAAAAAATAATACGTCCCCCAGTAATCCTCCGTTAGCGATTAGGTCCGTAGGATAAACTCCCGTGTAGTGAGCATTCGTTATTATGAGCGCAGATAAAGCTCTTATAACATCAATAAAAAATATCATTGATTTTTTACTCCGTTCAGTATAAGCTTTATTTTTTCACATACAATTCGGTGATTTTCGGAATAAAAGTCCGAATTCTGTTCACAAAGCTGCGTTTCATAATCCCTTATTGTTTTAACGCCGCTGTCAAACTGCTCTTTCGCTTCGTTAAGAGATTTCATTTTTTCCGTGTTATAGAAGCTCCTTGAAAGAATAGCCATTTGGCTTCCCAGTCGGTAATGCTCTCCCAAAATATATTTTCCGGACAAGGCGCCGCCCTCCAAGCCGGCAATTCCGCCTATTCCGAAAGGTATGCCTTTATTTTTAATCTTTTCTGTAATACTGTCAACCGTTCCGTCTGAAAGAAGCTCGAACATAAATTTTTTTCCGTATCCGAGCGAAAGATCGTTTAAGCCTATATGAATTTCGTCAATCCCGGGAATTTTCAGAATTTCGTCTATATTTTCAACCGCCTGAGGGGTTTCAACTAAAAGCACGGTCGTTGCTCTGCCTCCGACCAAGTAAATGAAGGTTTTTACTTCATCGGTTGTTTTGAAAAACGGAAGCATAACAATATCCGCTCCCGCTTCGATAACATCGTCTATTTCTTCCCTGCTACT
>JBJESI010000224.1:0-5581 GCA_051882715.1 Oscillospiraceae bacterium | reverse complement strand
GTTTTACAATCCCGAAAGGGAGAGCAAGCCTGAGCATGAGAAAAAAGAAATAAGCAGACCTTCTATGGATATCACGCCTTTTCCGAAAGAAACTCCCGTTGCAATGGGATATGTGCCTTTTCAGCAATGGGGCTCAACGCTTACGCCCGAGGCGGCGCTTGAGGCGGGGACGCTTTTCCCCGAGCTTGACAGGCCGTTTTTAGGAAGGATGGTATGAGATGGACGAGAGAAGCAAGCTTTTAAACAAAATAGCCATGAACGGCTTTGCAATGTGGGAACTCCATATTTATCTTGATACACACCCAAACGACAGAAGAGCAATAACCATGCATAACGAGTATCAGAGGAAGTATCGGGAAAATGTTGAAGAATACGAGAGATTGTACGGCCCGTTAAGTATGAAAAACGTAACTCCCGAAAACAAGTGGGAATGGACCAATGACCCGTGGCCGTGGGATTATGAGGAGGATTAGATATGTTTTCGTATGAAAAAAGACTGCAGTATCCCGTAAAAATATCACAGCCGAATCCCATGCTGGCTAAAATGATAATCAGCCAGTACGGAGGCCCCGACGGCGAGCTCGGAGCGTCGCTGCGTTATCTGAGCCAGCGGTTTTCCATGCCTTATGCAGAGCTTAAAGGCATTTTGACGGATATCGGAACCGAGGAGCTCGGCCATCTTGAAATGATAGGAGCAATAGTTCACCAGCTAACCCGTGATCTTGATGAAGAGGAGATTAAAAAGGGCGGATTTCAGGACTATTATGTTGACCATACAATCGGAGTTTATCCGACAGCGGCTTCGGGAGCGCCGTATACTGCGGCAAGTATGCAGGTAAAGGGCGATGTTATATCAGACCTTTTTGAGAACCTTGCGGCGGAGCAAAAAGCAAGAACAACCTACGATAATATTTTAAGATTTTGCGACGATCCCGATGTTCGTGACCCGATAAAATTCCTTCGTGCCCGTGAGGTAGTGCATTTCCAAAGATTCGGCGAAGGACTGCGTATCGCACAGGACAGACTGAATTCCAAGAACTTCTATGCCTTTAACCCTGCGTTTGACAGGCCGAAAAAAAGAAGATAATCCATATGCACCCGAATAAACGAAAAAATGCGGCAGACAAAAGTCTGCCGCATTTGCTTAAATAATTGTGTCTGACGGTCTTATCTTTGAGCCGTCAGATTTTCTTCTTCATTAAGCCGTGTCTGTTGCAGTAGATATACAAAATCCCCGCACCGTGAAGATTAAGCCTTATTTCGGCGTTGCCCTCGGGATAGAGCTTTACAAGCTGAAATCTGTCCGATGTGACAAATGCCGCAAAGGAAATGTAATGAGTCTTTGTCATTTCGTGGTTGATAGTGACGAAATGCTCGTCCTCGACTTCCTTGATGCGGATTTCGTGGCTGTCGTCCGTTTCCTCCGCTTCCAAGGCGCAAAGCGTAATGCCGCAGCAGTTTATCAGCGCGTCTCCCGTGGTGTGAATTATATTTCCGCAAACAGGACACACGAAAATTTTCGAGCGCAGAATATTGCAGGAAATATTTTTGTTTACTATACGGTTGCCCGACATCAATTCCATTACAGAAACGCCGAGAGCCTCTGCGAGCGGCTCAATAAGGCTGATATCGGGAAGTCCTTTTGCCGTTTCCCATTTAGACACAGCCTTACTGCTGACTCCTATACGGTCGGCAAGCTCCGCCTGAGTCAAGCCCTTTGCTTCTCTCATATTTTTGATGGCGGCGCCTGTTACATAAGTATCCATAGTTTTTCTCCTTTCGGTCTATGGATTAAGTATAAGCGATAACCGCCGCTTTGGCAACCTACGCTGCGTTGAATTGCCGGCATCTGCTGTTTGACAGTTGATTTTGTTTTTCTTGCAAAGCTTAATAGGAAATACCGTCGTCTCAGAGGGAGCTTAAAGCTGTCTTAGAGCGTCCTTCATTGATTTTACATACTCTGCCACAGGCTCGGCGCAGTTTTTGCCGTATTTTTCGACTAACTTAACAATGGCAGAGCCTACGATTGCTCCGTCGGATTTCGACGCCATATCCGCCGCCTGTTCGGGGGTTGAAATGCCGAAGCCCACCGCACAGGGAATGTCTGTGTTTTCTCTGACAACCCCTACGATTGAAGCGATATCGGTTGTGATTTTTGTCCTTGCTCCCGTAACTCCGAGGCTTGAAACTATGTAAATAAATCCGCTTGCTTCCTTTGCAATCATTGCAATTCTGTTTTCGGAGGTAGGCGCAATAAGAGAAATAAGGTCGATTTCGTACTGCCTGCAAACGCAGTCGAACTCCTCTTTTTCCTCGAAGGGCAGGTCGGGAAGAATAATCCCGTCAATGCCTATTTGAGAGCAGGTCTTTACAAATCTTTCTATACCGTAGGAAAAGACCACGTTTGCATAGGTCATAAATACCAGAGGAATTTTTACGTCCTTACGCAGATTACGCACCATGTCAAATATTTTGTCGGTGGTAGTTCCCGAGGCGAGCGCACGGATATTCGCTCCCTGTATAACGGGGCCTTCTGCGGTGGGGTCGGAAAAGGGTATTCCAAGCTCGATTAGGTCCGCTCCCGCCTTTTCCATCGCTCTTACGGTTTCGGCAGTCGTTTCAAGGTCGGGATCTCCGCAGGTGATAAACGGAATAAATGCCTTGCCGTTTTCAAAGGCGCTTTTTATATTACTCATAAATATCCTCCCCTCTGTAACGGGCAATGGCGGCGCAGTCCTTGTCGCCACGTCCCGAAATTGTGATTACTATGATTTTATCCTTGGAAAGCTCAGGCGCAAGCTTTAATGCGTATGCAACTGCGTGGGAGCTTTCAATGGCGGGGATAATGCCCTCGGTTCTGCTCAGATATTCAAATGCGTTTACAGCTTCGTCGTCGGTTATCGCAGTATATTCCGCTCTGCCGGTATCGTGAAGCCATGCGTGCTCCGGTCCTACCCCGGGATAATCAAGTCCTGCCGAAATGGAATAAACGGGAGCAATCTGACCGTATTCGTCCTGACAGAAGTACGATTTCATTCCGTGGAAAATTCCCGGCTTGCCCGTGTTGATTGTCGCCGCAGTTTCAAAGGTGTCGATTCCTCTGCCTGCCGCCTCGCAGCCGATAAGGCGCACGGATTTGTCGTCTATAAAATGATAAAACGAGCCGATAGCGTTGCTTCCTCCGCCCACGCAGGCGATTACCGCATCGGGGAGTCTGCCCTCTTTTTCAAGCATCTGTTGTTTGATTTCCTTTGAAATTACGGACTGGAAGTCACGGACAATGGTGGGGAACGGGTGAGGCCCCATAACCGAGCCGAGGCAGTAATGAGTGTCGGATATGCGGTTTGTCCATTCACGCATGGCTTCGGAAACGGCGTCCTTTAAGGTGGCTGTTCCCGATTTTACGGGGATAACCTCTGCGCCGAGCAGCTTCATTCGGTAAACGTTGAGAGCCTGGCGCTTTGTGTCCTCCTCGCCCATAAATACTACACATTCAAGCCCCATGAGAGCGGCCGCGGTTGCTGTGGCAACGCCGTGCTGACCTGCGCCCGTTTCGGCAATAAGCCTTGTTTTGCCCATCTTTTTTGCGAGCAAAGCCTGACCGAGAACATTATTTATTTTGTGAGAGCCCGTATGGTTGAGGTCTTCACGCTTCAGATAAATTTTTGCTCCGCCCAAATCCTTTGTCATTTTCTCCGCAAAACAGAGCCTGCTGGGACGGCCTGCATAATCGTTGAAAAGCTCGGTAAGCTCCCTGTCAAACTGCTCGTCGTTTTTATAGCGGTTGTAGGCTTCCTCAAGCTCGATAACCGCATTCATCAGCGTTTCGGGGATATACTGACCGCCGTGAACTCCGAAGCGCCCCTTTGAGTTTGTCATTTATAAATCTCCTCTTTTCCGTCCGCTCTTACCCTGAGAACGAACTCCTTCATTTTGTCAAAATCCTTTATTCCGCCGCTTTCCACGCCTGAGCTGACATCTACGCAGTAGGGGTTAAGCCGAAGAGCGCCGTCAATATTTTCGGCGCAAAGCCCTCCCGCAAGGAAAAACGGTCTGTTTGCGTTTTTTATCAGAGACCAGTCGAAAGCGTTTCCGCTCCCCGGGTTTTGCCCGTCGAGAAGAATGAAATCGGCAGGGGAAGTAAGCGCTTTTTCAATATCGTCCCGTGATGCAATTTTAAACGCCTTTATAATAGGCGCTGATATTTGCCGCCTTAGCTTTTGTATATATTCCTCGCTTTCGCTTCCGTGGAGCTGAACTGCGGATATTGTGCCCTCGCTTACAAGTGCGGCTATTTCGTCGGAGGGCGAGTTTACAAAAACGCCTACTGCGGTTATTTTGCCGTCAAGCTCCGATTTAAGCAGGGAGGCGGTTTCCTTTGAAACCCTCCGCACGCTTTTTTCCGCAAAGACAAAGCCTATATATTCAGGCAAAAGGCGGTTTGCAAAGGCGATGTCCTCTTTTCTCGAAAGACCGCAGATTTTTATTTTCGTCATTTTGCGTAGCCTCTGAGCCTGTCAAGCTCCGCTTTCTTGTTTTCGGAGCGCATGAGCGTTTCTCCGATTAAAACAGCGTTAACATTTGCCTTTCTGAGAGCTTCTATATCATCGGCGGTTTTGATGCCGCTTTCCGCAACGAAAAGCACGGAGGGAGGAACAGCCTTTCTGAGCCTGATACTGTTTTGAATATCAACCGTAAAGTCCTTGAGATTTCTGTTGTTGACTCCCACAATTCTTGCGCCCGCTTTCAGAGCGGACTCGATTTCGTCCTCGCTGTGAGCTTCAACAAGAGCCGAAAGTCCGAGACTGTCGCAAAGCCCTATGTAGTGCTCAAGCTCTTTTGTATCCAGCAGAGAGCATATTAAAAGCACGGCGGACGCGCCCAGCAGCTTAGCCTCGTAAATCATGTAGTCGTCAACCGTAAAATCCTTGCGTATACAGGGAACGGAAACGGCTTTTGCGATTTCGGCAAGATACTCGTTTTTGCCGAGAAACCATTTCGGCTCGGTCAGAACCGAAATACAGCAAGCGCCCGCTTTTTCGTAATCCTTTGCAATTTGAAGATACGGGAAGTCCTTTGCTATGACTCCCTTTGACGGGGAAGCCTTTTTACATTCGCAGATAAAGCCGATATCCCCCGATGCCAGCGCTTTCTCAAACGGGAATCCCGTGTCGGAGCTTTCCTTAAGGGCAAGCTCCCTTATTTTTTCCTCGGGTACAAGCTTTTTTGCGTCGCTTACCCTTTGTCTTGCGTAATCCGCAATGGTGTCAAGTATTGTCTGCATGGCGTTTTCCTTTATGAATTAGACGCTTTTATGAAAGCTTCAAGAGTTTTCTCGGCATTGCCGGAGTCGATAATTTCTCCCGCAAGGGCAATTCCCTCGGCAATCGAAGCCGCCTTGCCCGCAATGTAAAGCCCTGCGCCTGCATTGAGAAGAACCGCGTTGCGGCGGTGACCTTTTTCTCCGCCGAGAATTGAACGGGCGATTTTTGCGTTATCTTCGGGATTTCCTCCTGCGAGGTCTTCGCTGCGGCATCTTTCAAAGCCGAAATCCTCGGGAGAAATTGTGTATACCTTGTAT
>JBJESI010000223.1:0-5618 GCA_051882715.1 Oscillospiraceae bacterium | reverse complement strand
TCGCCGAAATCGAGAGCGAGATATACAGACTTGCAGGCAAGGAATTTAATATTTCTTCCCCGAAACAGCTTGCGGCCGTTCTCTTTGAGGATCTCGGTCTGCCTGCACGGAAAAAGACCAAAAGCGGTTATTCAACTAATGCAGAGGTGCTTGAAAGCCTGCGTAGATATCATCCTATAATCGACCTTGTGCTTGAATACCGAAAGCTCACAAAATTAAACTCCACCTACGTAGAAGGGCTTTTAAAGGTTGTGGGCGAGGACGGAAGAGTGCACTCGTTTTTCAAGCAAACCGAAACAAGAACAGGAAGAATATCTTCAACCGAGCCTAATTTGCAAAATATCCCCGTAAGAACAGAGCTTGGACGGAATATGCGGAAATTTTTCATTGCAAAAAAAGGCTGTGTGCTCCTTGACGCAGATTATTCGCAAATTGAGCTTAGGGTTCTTGCCCATATAGCAAATGACAAAAGAATGATTGAAGCCTTTGAAAACGGCGACGATATCCACGCTATTACGGCCTCTCAGGTGTTTGATATGCCTCTTGCTTTTGTGGACTCGTCGATGAGAAGCGCGGCAAAGGCCGTAAACTTCGGCATTGTTTACGGAATCGGTGCTTACTCGCTTTCTCAGGATATAGGCGTTTCCGTTGCCGAGGCGGACAGATATATCAAGCAATATCTCGAAAAATATTCCGGCGTAAAAGAGTACATGGATAAAATCGTCAAAGACGGCACCGAAAGCGGTTATGTATGCACGCTTTTCGGACGGAGAAGATATATACCGGAGCTTAACTCTACAAACAAAATTCAAAAAGCTTTGGGCGCAAGAATTGCAATGAACACTCCCATTCAAGGCACTGCCGCCGATATTATCAAGCTTGCCATGGTTAACGTTTACCGAAAGCTTAAAGAAGAAAGCCTTGACGCAAGGCTGATTTTACAGGTTCACGACGAGCTTATTGTTGAAGCCTCCGAAAAGGACGCCGAGCGCGCCGCAAAAATCCTGCATGAGCAAATGGAAAATGCTGCTAATCTGAGCGTTAAGCTGATTGCAGAGGTAGGAAAGGGCAAATCATGGTACGAGGCGCATTAGAAAAGCTTGTTATAAAAGAGTTTCAGCCGGAGTATATTCCGCTTGCAAAGGCTCTTGAAAAGGACTGCGGACTTCCTTCCTGGGCTGACTCATATAACGAAGAACTAAGCTTTGCCGCATTTTGCGAAAACGAGCTTGCGGGATTTATTTTCGGTTCTGTCGTTCTGGACGAGGCGACCGTCAACACTATCGCCTGCAAGGAGCAATTCAGGCATTGCGGAGTCGGCAGTATGCTTTTTGAAAGCTTCAAGGAAAAAGCAGTCTTACTGGGAGCCGCCACGGTTTTGCTTGAAGTCAGACAATCTAACGTTACCGCACGCTCCTTTTACAAAAAGCACGGATTTGCCAATGTGGGACTGCGAAAAAATTATTATAAAAATCCGAATGAAAACGCTGTTTTAATGACACTTTATTTGAGGTGATGATTTTGAAAATACTCGCTATCGAAAGCTCATGTGATGAAACTGCGGCGGCTGTTGCGGAGGACGGAAGAAATATCCTGTCCTCGGTTATCGCTTCGCAGGTGGACGAGCACGCTCTGTACGGAGGAGTTGTGCCGGAAATCGCTTCAAGGAGACATTGCGAAAATATTGTTCCTGTTACGGAAATGGCTCTTAAAAACGCCGGGCTTACCTTGGATGATATTGACGCTGTTGCTGTTACCTATGCTCCCGGTCTTATCGGAGCGCTCCTTGTGGGTGTGAATTTTGCAAAAGGTCTTTCAATCGCATGCAAAAAGCCTCTTATTCCCGTACATCATATTAAAGGGCATATCGCCGCAAACTTTATCGCTCATCCTGAGCTTCAGCCGCCTTTTCTGTGCCTTGTAGCTTCGGGAGGTCATTCCCATATTATTAAGGTTGAATCCCATACGAAATTTTCGGTAATAGGCAGAACCCGTGACGACGCCGCGGGAGAATCCTTCGACAAGGTCGCAAGGGTTATGGGATTTCCCTACCCCGGCGGAGTTTCAATAGACAAAATGGCAAGGCAAGGAAATCCCAAAGCTTATAAGCTGCCTTTTCCCAAAGTAGACGGCTCGCCCTATGATTTCAGCTTTTCGGGTCTGAAAACCGCCGTAATAAATCTTGTGCACAACGCAGAGCAGAAGGGCACGGAAATCAATAAATGCGATTTAGCGGCTTCTTTTCAGTATACGGCGTGCAAAATGCTTACAGACAGGCTCATCGCCGCCGCTAAGGATTTCGGCTTTAAAACAATCGCTCTTGCGGGAGGAGTTGCGGCTAATTCGGAGCTTCGTGCAAGAATCGAAAGCGAATGTCTCAAAAACGGTTTTGATTTCTTTGTCCCTCCTCTTGATTTGTGCGGTGATAACGCCTCGATGATAGGCTGTCAGGCATATTACGAGGTTTTGGAGGGCAATTTTGCCGATGAAGCCCTCAATGCAGTGGCTTCCCTGCCGATAGACCGCTAAGGCTATGCTTTTTTTGCAAGAACGTATTGCAAATCTTTCATTTTGCTTTTACTTCATCAATAGGAAACTCAGCCGCAGGCATACCGTAAATCCGAACATAACGCTGATATTTAAGCCTTTAGTCGGGAAGAACGATATATCGCCGTCATTTAGGGCGGCTGCGCTGAGGTAGTTAATAAAAATGCAGTATTTTGCCCTTATATGAATATTATCTTGCATTTTTTATTGACATCAACCCGATAATTTGATATAATCAATTTGTGAATATTTTCATTTTCTATGTGTAAATTATGAAAGGAGTTTAACTTATGTTAACAAACAACCCTAATGTTATTAAATGGTTTGAAGAGATGAAAGCTCTTACCCGTCCCGACAAGGTTGTCTGGATTGACGGCAGCGAGGAACAGCTTAAGGCTCTCAGAGACGAGGCTATCGCTACCGGCGAAATGGAAGAGCTTAATCAGGAAAAGCTTCCCGGATGTCTTCTTCACAGAACTCTCCCCAACGACGTAGCCCGTGTTGAGGACAGAACATTTATCTGCTCAAAGAAAAAAGAGGATGCAGGTCCGACAAACAACTGGTGCGATCCCGATGAAATGTACGCAAAGCTCCGTCCTCTTTATGACGGTGTTATGGAAGGCCGTACTATGTATGTTATCCCTTACTCAATGGGACCTATCGGCTCTCCCTTTGCAAAGGTAGGCGTTGAGCTTACCGACTCAATCTATGTTGTTCTTAACATGGATATTATGACAAGAATGGGCAAGCAGGCTTTTGAAAACCTCGGCGAAACATCAAACGACTTCGTTCGCGGCTTGCACTCAAAGGCAAATGTAGACCCCGAAAACAGATATATCGTTCATTTCCCCGAGGATAATACAATCTGGTCAATCAACTCGGCATACGGCGGAAATGTTCTCCTCGGCAAGAAGTGCTTCGCTCTCAGAATTGCTTCTTATCAGGGTAAAAACGAGGGCTGGATGGCAGAGCATATGCTTATCCTCGGTCTTGAAAATCCCCAGGGTGAGGTTAAATATGTTTGCGCCGCTTTCCCCTCTGCATGCGGTAAAACTAACCTCGCAATGCTTATTCCTCCGGAAGCATACCGTGAGAAGGGCTACAAGGTTTGGTGCGTAGGCGACGATATTTCCTGGCTCAGAATCGGTCCCGACGGCAGACTTTGGGCTATCAACCCCGAAAACGGCTTCTTCGGCGTTGCCCCCGGAACAAACGTTAAATCTAACCCCAACGCTCTTGCTTCAACAATGAAGAACACAATCTTCACAAATGTAGCTAAGAACCTTGATGACAACACAGTTTGGTGGGAAGGTCTTGACAAGAACCCCCCCGAAAACGCTATCGACTGGAAGGGCAATCCTTGGAACGGCAAGACCTCCGAGGAGAAGGGTGCTCATCCCAACAGCCGTTTCACTGCTCCCGCAGTAAACTGCCCCTGCATCAGCCCTGAATTCAACAACCCCAACGGTGTTCCGATTTCCGCAATCATTTTCGGCGGCAGACGCGCTAAGACAGCTCCCCTCGTATATCAATCATTCGACTGGACGCACGGCGTATTCGTTGGCTCTATCATGGCCTCCGAAACAACAGCCGCAGCAGCAGGAAAGGTAGGCGTTGTTCGCCGCGATCCTATGGCAATGCTTCCCTTCTGCGGTTACCATATGGGCGACTATTTCAAACATTGGCTTGAGATGGGCGAAAAGCTCGGCGATAAGGCTCCTAAAATCTTCAATGTTAACTGGTTCAGAACAGACGACGAGGGACATTTCATATGGCCCGGATTCGGCGATAACATGCGTGTTCTCGACTGGATTATCAAGCGCTGTGACGGAAACGCCGACGCTGTTGAAACTCCTATCGGATATGAGCCTAAGCCCGAGGATATTAACCTTGAGGGTATCGGCGACGGTATCACTGTTGATACGGTTAAGGGACTCCTTGATGTTGACAAGAACCTCTGGAAGGAAGAAGCGGCAGGAATTCGCGAATTCTACAAGAAGTTCGGAGATAAGCTCCCTGCTGAGCTTTCAAATGAGCTTGATAAGCTTGAAGAAAGACTTTCTAAGTAATTCTTAATCGGCAATATTAAAACGGTATGGACTCTATTTGAGTTCATACCGTTTTTTACTGCATCTGACGTCTTTGCATATGCCTCCAACTGTAAAATCCGTACAAATCATTCAGTAAAAAGGCGACAAAGCATATTATCATCGGAAGATATGAAATACTTTGAAAGGACGCCGCTATCCACAGCACTATAAGCACAGCGTCATTTGCGGCATATGCCAGCGCATAATACGGACTGCGAAGCGCAGAAAGATAGGAAGCGCAAAAGCTTGTGGTTACGGAAATTGTGCTGAAGAAAAGGCTTGACGTTCCCAATGCGCCCAAGATAAAATAAAACGCCGCCGTTACCAAAGCGGCAAAAACGCTCATTTTCACAACCTGATTTTTTGTAATTTTGCTTACCGCCACCTCGCTTGTGTCCTTAAAAGGATTTCGCACCCAAGAAATAATCGACCAAATCGCCATTGGCGCCGTCATTCCCAGATAGGTAATCATTTCGCCGTAATATCGGCATTTAAAGGATATTATCCCGTAAAAGACGCTGAAAACCACCGAAAGCACCAGCCCTAAAACATCGCCCTTGGCAACAAAAATCAAGGCGGTTACACCTATCAGCGAGGCTATAAGCGTCATAATATCGTATTCCCGTGAAAGCACGAAAGAGACGGAAACAAGCACAGCCGAGGTTAACCAAAGAACCAGCTCAAAAGCAGTTAAATTTTTAAAGGATTTTTTTATATTCAAAGCCGCCTCCGAATTCATATATTTTTTTATGCAAAAAGATTAAACAGATTGCTTCATTTCCTTTTCTATCCATACCATCAGAAGCTTCACTATTTTCTCCTGCTGTTTTTCAGAAAGGGGCACGTCTTTAGGTACACGGTACCACTTGTTAAGACAGCCCCGACAGCAACAGGCGCAGGCGTGTTGAGCAATAAATACAGGATGCCCTCGCATGGGAGTCTGCCTGCCGTCGTTCGGAATAAATCCGGGCGCAAGCCTAT
>JBJESI010000222.1:0-5738 GCA_051882715.1 Oscillospiraceae bacterium | reverse complement strand
AGCTCGTCAACCGGGCAGTCAACGCTGACGAGGTAGGGAAGATATCCGCCCCAAATGTCCTGGGAATTAGCGGTTGCACCTGCCGATGAGGCACAGTATACAGTTTGTGCATATCCGCCGTCATAATAAACCGCCATTCCGTTTACTTCGCTTACAGCCTGTCTGACCTTATCGCTTACAGTTGCCGAAAGCGGCAGAACAGGAACCTTGCTTTGCGACATTATGTACGAATACGCCGCAACCGCCTGAGCCTTGAGCGCTTCTTTTTCAAATCTTTCGCCCATTTCAGCCTGAACAGTGCGGCAAATAATCGTAAATGCGTCGGCGGTTACATTTGTGTTGTAATCGGGAGCGGACGGAAGATTATTGTAAACCGTGAGATTGCCTGTCCAGCCCTTGGGTGCAGGGGTAGTGGCAGGTGTGGTTGACGGTGTTGTAGTGGTAGTGGTTGTTGTTGTGCTTGAAGAAGAGCTTTCCGACTGCGAAGCTCCTGTTGTCGGAGTTTCGGTGCCCGGCGTTGTTGTCGTCTGCGGGGTTGTTGATGAAGACGCAGGCGTAGTTGTGGGCTTTGTTGCGGAAGGCGTTGTAGGCTGCGTGGTTTTTTCCGTAGTTACAACAATGGGAGTCGTAACAATAGAAAAATCAGGAGTTACGCTGTAAGTTAGATCGAAAAGCAGCTCGCCGTTTTGTGTTTCGTTGCTCGGAGTGGGCGGCGTATCGGGAATTTGGCTGAGGTCGAGCAACGGAATATCGCTGTCGGGATTTTCCGTTGCCGACGATTGGCTTGATATTGCGGTTTCATCGGATACGTTCCCGTCTTTTGCCGTGACGGTAGCTTTTTCGCTCTCCGAAGTCAGCGCCTCGGCAGAAATCTCCTTGGGACATGCCGTTCCCACAAAGCACGAGAAGAAAGTATACAGGCAGCTGATTAAAAGAGCCGCCGAAATTCTTGCAAATCCCGGTTTTCTCACTATTACATCTCCTTTTTTCAGGTTTAACAGCGTGTTAATTCATAAGACTTCCGAATCCCTTTTTCGCCCAAGCTTCAGGCATTACGGGAGACGGATTTATTGATACCTTTGAAATATCTACATCATGTTCCTCGTCGGGCCGTATTTTTCTTGCATATATAACGAGCCTTGCGTCTTTTATAAATCTTCTCTCGCAGGTTACAAGCGTCAAAATATTGTCGCCGTACTCAACGCTTATGTCGGTGTTAATAAGGCTTCTCCTTGTGATTTCGGAATAATATTCGTTGAAATCCTCTTCGGTTTCAAAATTTATGTATTTGTCGCCGATAAAGTCGAAAAGCTCTCCGTCCTCGCTCTGTACATTGATATACATTATGGAAAATATCTTCCAGTCATCCTTTCCGTAAAGCGTATCGAAGCCGATGACGGGGTTTTGCTTGTAAAAGTCGAAGCTTTCATACCGCACGAGATGAGAGAAAAACTCCTCGTTTAAAGGGTACATATTATGACCGTAAAGGATTATGTTGTCGGGATAATTATCCTGTGTTATCCTGCCTCTGGAATCCGCATAAATTGCGCCGAAATAGTTGTATTGTCCGTCTGCGCCCCTGCCGTGAAGATATTTGTCAAAGGCGGGCTCGTCGCAGTCCGTAGACTGCATAACAGGATAGCTTATATCGGTGTTCGGGACGGTTATCCAGCCGATAGTGTCAGGATTGACCTGAAGAAGCGCGTCAAGGTCGACGCTCGGGTCTCTGTCAATCAGCTCCTGCGGCTTGGGCTCAGCGGCTTTTGAAAGCTCGCAGAGGCTTTCGGTAAACTTAAATCCGGAAACCTCGCCGTCGCTTCCGCCTGAATTTCTGACTGCAAAAAACGAGAGGATCATAGCGGCGGAAAGCAGAAGAGCGGATAACAAGAGTATTATATTTTTCTTTTGAACCATATTTTATCTCCGATTCAATGAAAATTTACCTATTTTGCAAGAAGCGCATTGCCGTATTTCTGAACCCATGTGTCAGGCATAATAGGATGCTGATTGATTGACGCCGCATCGACGTTTACATCGGTTGACTCTCCGCTTCTTACCTGTCTTGCAAAAATTACGATTCTTCCGCCCTTGAAGTATCTGTCCTCGCAGGTGGAAAGCGTAAGGAGCTTATCGCCGTATTTTACGTCAACATCGGTGTAAATGATGCTTCTGTCCATGATATTGTTGTAGTATTCGTTAAACTCTTCCTCTGTTTCAAAGGTCAGATAATCCTCATTTATATAATCGAAGTAAGCGGAATCGGAGGTGTTTGTGCTTACATACATAACGCTGAAGATTTTCCATTCCATCTTCTGATACAGCGAATCGAAGTACACAATCGGATTTTGCTTGTAGTAATCAAGGTTTTCAAAGTTCACAAGGTGGCTGAAGAACATGTCTTTGTCGAGAGGATACATATTGTGTCCGTAAATAATCGTATTGTCCATCATTTCCTTAGTGATTTTTGATCTGGGGTCGGCGTAAATACAGCCGTATTTGCTTTGCTCCAGCTTCCAGTCAACCTTGTTAAGGTACTTGTCATAGGCGGGATTGGTCGAATCCTGCGACTGTGTTACAACATAGCTGATTTGAGCGTTTGGAATCTGAATCCAGCCGATAACCTCGGGATTTATTGAGTAGAGCGAAGCAAATTCGGGGAGAGCCCCCTCGGGAAGCTTGCTGAGCTCTTCATTCGTTGCTTCCCTGCCGTAGGTGTTTTGCATGCTTGAAACAATCGAGCCCATTTTGGCAACCTCTTTTGCGTCCAGCAAAATTGAGGTGATTGAAAAAGCAAATATACAAAATGAAAGCAAAAATACGATTTTTCTGATAACCTCGCCGGCTTTGTCGCCCTTTAAGGGGATAATTGCGCCGATTATGCGGAGCGGAAGAGGACGTTTCTTTTTTCCTGACTTATTTTTATTGCTTTTTGCGGTCTGCTTTGCCTTTTGTCCTGCAAATGAAGCGGCTTTCTGCTTGGGAGCAGGCTTTGCGGCAGGCTCGTCGGTTGTTTTTGCGTCAGCAAGAATTTCATCCACAAGTCTTGATATATCGCCTGTATCCGTAGAAAGAGGTATTGATTTCGGAGCGGAGTTTTCCTTGGAAACGGGGATAAACGCCTGAGTTTTTTCATTGGCATTTTCCGAAGCCGAGACGTCGGGGGCTATGTCGAAGGCTTTCGTGCCCTCGGCAGAAGTATCCGAGTTCTGCATTTCGGCAAGCTTCCTGCGGTTTTCATTCTGAATTTCTCTGAACTGCTTTGAAAATCCGCTTTCCGCTGCGGCGGCAGGCGGGACTGTTACTTTTTCCTCAGCCGCTTCGGCCTTTGCGGAAAAGTCCCCGTCATTTGCAACAACCGTGCGTACAAGGTCAAGAGCGTGGTAAGCCGCCAGCTCTCTGATAGCCTCTCTGTCCGTGCCGGCTTCGTTTGCCAGCGAAAGCTTTTTAGTGAAGGTTTTGCTCTTGTAGGAAACGGCGATGTAAACAGTGCCTACGGGCTTTCCGGGAAGTGCTCCCCCCGGACCTGCAATGCCTGTTGTTGAAACGCCGATATCCGCCTTGGATTTTTTGCGTACGCCCTCTGCCATAAGCTTTGCAACCTCTCCGCTTACGGCGTTGTGTGCGGTAATTGTTTTATTCGGGATTCCCAAAAGCTTGTGCTTTGCTTCGTTTGAATAGGTGCAAAGCCCCATGCCGAGAACCTGTGAAGAGCCCGGAACATTGGTGAGCTTTTCGGAAATAAGTCCTCCCGTGCAGCTTTCCGCGATTGCTATTGTAAGCCCCATATCACGAAGCGTAGTTACAAGCACGCTTTCCGGCGTATCGTTATTGTAGCCGAATATATTAGAGCCGAGCCGCCTTTGAATATCGTTGACGACGGGGCGGAGAATACGCTTCGCGGAGGTTACATCGCTTGCCTTTGCGGTAACCTTAAGCTTTAATATGCCGAGATTGTATGAAATAGCAACCGAGGGATCTGCGCTTTTAAGCAGGTCGGACAGCTTTTCTCTTGCGGCCGCCTCCTTAATACCGAAGGCGCAGATTGTTTTTGAAATAACGGCGGAATTGGTTCTCTTTTTAAAATAGGGAATAACGCCCGATTCAAAAATGTGCCGAATTTCGCCGAGAGCGGAGGGAAGTATAACAACGGTTTTTTCTCCGTCGGGAATAATACAGCCCGGGGCAATTCCTGCGTCATTTGTGCAGACAACAGCGTTTTCGGGGAACGAAGCAAGCTTCTTTACCGACTCAGGCACGCTTTTTCCGCTTTTTTCAATTTGTTCGGTTATATGCTCGTAGCAGTAGCGGTTTAAAACCGTATCAAGCCCCATCTCGTCAAAAACGACTTCCTTTGTTATATCGTCTATGGACGAGCCGAGACCGCCGATTACGACAATGACGTCGGACCTTGTATAAGCAAGCTTAAACGCCTGTCTTAACCTTTCTTCGCTGTCGCCCGTCATGCTGTGATACAAAACGTTGATGCCGAGCTTTCCGAGCTCCTCGGAAATGTATCCGAGTCCGGAATTGCTGCTGTCCAGCACGATATCGGTTCCGACTGCAAGAATTTCGCAATTCATTTTGTTTCTCCTTTAAAAATACTTGTGAGCCACCGTGTTTACCGCTTCCTCGATAAGCGGCTCAAAATCGAATTTCTGTTCTGCTTTTTCAACCATTTCGAGCTTTGGATTTGTTCGGGGATGCTTGGGTGTGAATACCGTACAGCAATCCTCGTAAGGCTCGATGGAAATATCGAATGTGTCTATTTTTCTTGAAATTTCAACAATCTCAACCTTGTCCATTCCCACAACGGGGCGAAGCACGGGCATGGTGCAGACTGCGTCGGTGCAGGCAATAGCGCCGAGAGTCTGACTTGCAACCTGCGCTACGCTTTCGCCCGTAACAAGCGCAAGACAGTCGTTTTGTTCCGCTATTTTGCAGGCAATACGCATCATCATTCGTCTCATGATAATCGTGAACAGCTCTTCGGGACATTCACGCTTTATGGCTTCCTGAATTTTAGTGAAATGCACGCAGTAGAAGTTTATTGTTCCGCAGAAGGCGGTCATTTTCTCGCAGAGATGCTCAACCTTAAGAAGCGCCCTTTCGGAGGTGTACGGAGGGCTTACAAAGTGAATACAGTTGATAACAACGCCTCGCTTTGCCATCATACAGCCTGCAACAGGGCTGTCGATTCCTCCCGAAAGCAGAAGCATCGCCTTTCCCGAGGTTCCTACGGGCAGTCCTCCTGCGCCTTTTATTCGCCTTGCGTAGACAAAAGCCGCAAAATCACGGATTTCAAGCATAACCGTCGCTTCGGGATTGCGGACATCTACCTCAATTCCGTCGATGCTGTCGTGAACAAAGCCGCCGTACGCCTTTGCAAGCTCGATTGAATTCATGGGAAAGCTTTTGTCGGAGCGTTTACATTCGACCTTAAAGGTTTTAACGCCCAAAAGCTCGGTTTTGAGGTAATCTATGCTCTCGCTGCAAATCAAATCTAAATCCTTGGGGAGAGTAAGCGCTCTGCAAAGAGCGGCAATTCCGTAAACCTTTTGAAGCCTTGAAAGCGCCTCGCCGATGTCGAAAAGCCCGTCGGCAGGCTCAATGTAAATCGTGGACTGCGCGGCGTAGGTTTTAAATTCGCCCAAGTCCTTTAAACGCCTTTTTATATTTTTAAGCAAAACGCTTTCAAAGGTGCTTTTGTTAAGTCCCTTTAGAGCCATTTCGCCGTATTT
>JBJESI010000221.1:0-5769 GCA_051882715.1 Oscillospiraceae bacterium | reverse complement strand
CCGAACATAGCCGCCTTGGTAAGAGAAGACGATATTACCGACTTCGCAACCGTTTTAGCGTCATCCGGCGTTTTTGCACCGCTAACCTTACATTCAAGAAGCTTTGTAGCTCCCTCGCCGTCGCCTGCAATTTTTCTGCAAAGATAAACCGTTACGGTATTGAGCGCTTTCATAAATTCGCCGAAGGCCTCTCCGTCCTCGGTAATCGTTTTATTTCCCGCTTCTCCGTTTGCAAGCACCGTTACCATATCGTTTGTGGAGGTATCTCCGTCCACGCTTACCATGTTAAAGGTATTTTCGATATCGCTTGAAAGAGCTTTTTTCAGCATTTCGGGGCTTATTGCACAGTCGGTTGTAATAAACACAAGCATCGTCGCCATATCGGGGTGAATCATTCCCGAGCCCTTTGCAATTCCGCCGAGTCTGCACGTAACTCCGTCGATTTCAAAGCTGACCGCCGTTTCCTTGAGCTTTGTGTCGGTCGTCATAATTCCCTCTGCCGCAAGCTCGCTGTTGTCTCCGAGATTTTCGACAAGCTCGGGTATTCCGTTTTTAATCGGCTCTATATCAAGAGGCTGACCTATAACGCCTGTGGACGCCACAACCACGTCCTCGGGAGCAATATTCATTGCCTCGCCCAGAAGCTCGCTCATCTGATTTGCTATTTCAATTCCGTTGGCATTGCAGGTATTTGCGTTTCCGCTGTTGCAGATAACCGCCTGTGCGTATCCGTCGGAAAGGTGCTGCTTTGTTACCGTAATCGGCGCTCCCTTAACGAGATTTGTCGTATAAACCGCAGCAGCCGCAGCTCTTTTTTCGCTGTAAATAAGAGCAAGGTCGCGCTTGTCCTTATTCTTTCTTATTCCGCAGTGCACTCCGCTTGCCGAAAATCCTTTTGCGGCACAAACGCCGCCCTTGATAAGTTCCATATTATTCTCCTTTAAATTACAAGTCCTTTTGTTTTGTCGGTGCCCAGCACAATGTTAAGACATTCGACAGCCGCTCCCGAAGCGCCCTTGCCGAGATTGTCATATCTTGCAATCAGCAGTATTCTTTCGCTGTTGCCGCAGACGGTAATCTGCATTGAATCCTTCATGGAAAAAGCTCCTGCGCTGATAAAACCGTCCTCGTCGATGCTGTCCTCAAATCTGACGATTTCACCGCCGTATTTTGCCTTGTAGGCTGAAATTATATCCCGGGCGGTTTTGCCGTCCTTTAAATCCTCCGCAAAGAGAGGCACGGTTACCTCCATGCCGCTGTAAAAGTCGGACACAATCGGGCAAAAAACAGGAGCGTTTTCTATTCCCGTAACCGCCTTCATCTCCCTGAGGTGCTTGTGGTTTTGGGTTATACCGTACTGACGGGGCGCAGAGAGCAGACTGTCAGGCTCGTCAGCCTCGTACTGGGCAATCATTTTCTTGCCGCCGCCGCTGTAACCCGTAAGCGAGTGGCATACAAGACGTATATCCCTGCCGATAATCCCCGCTTCCACAAGGGGATAAACAAGAGCGATAAAGCCGCTTGCATGACAGCCGGGAACCGCAATTCGCTTTGAGCTTCTGATTTTATCCTCAAACGACTTGCCGAGCTCAGGAAAGCCGTAAGCAAAGTCCTCGTTTGTACGGTGAGCCGTAGAGGTATCAATAATTACCGTATCGGGGTTTTCAACGAGGGAAACCGCCTCAACCGCCGCTGCGTCGGGAAGACAAAGGAAAACGATGTCTGCGCTGTTTATGGCACGCTTTCTTGCGCCGATGTCCTTGCGTTCTTCCTCGCAGAGGGTGATTATTTCAATATCGCTTCGTTCCTCAAGTCTTTCGTAAATTCTGAGTCCGGTTGTTCCAGCCTTACCGTCGATGAATATTTTCTTCATTTTTTGCATCTCCGTTGTGTATTTTTGTATATTCAATGAATATTATCTGTATATTATACATTTTATTTTATCACAATATGAATATTTATGCAAGGGGTTATACATAATTTTTTTCATTTTTCCGTATCCTACAAAGTAAAACCGTAATTTTTGACATTACATGTGCAAAATATATTACAAATATCTTGACACAGTCTAAAATAAGTGTTATAATTTAAAAAATCTTTAAGAGCGATACAGAGATGTCGACAAGGTTTGTTTAATGTATATATCATTAGAATTGTTGCGCCTTGTCCTCGGACAAGGCTTTTTTGTTAGGCATTGGAGGAATAGGTTATGAACTGTGTTTTCAAAAATGCGGCGGTTTTCACCGACGGCAGATTTCAAAAAACAAACATCAGCGTTATAAACGGCAAAATAGCCTCCATCGGCGAAGCTGCCGACGATACTCTTATTCCCGTTGAATGTGAGGGCTTTCACATTTTCCCCGGCTTTTTTGATGTTCACGTACATCTGAGAGAGCCGGGCTTTTCTTATAAGGAAACCATCGCAAGCGGCACTGCGGCGGCGGCAAGGGGCGGATACACGGATGTGTGCTCCATGCCGAACCTAAACCCCGTCCCCGACTGCCCCGAAAGCTTAAAGGCTCAGCTTGATATTATTGCAAAGTCCGCAGTTATCGGAGTCCACCCCTACGGTGCAATAACGGTGGGCGAGCTTGGCAAAGAGCTTTCCGATATGGACGGGCTTGCAAATAACTGCATAGCCTTCTCCGACGACGGCAGAGGCGTTCAGAGTGCGGAGCTCATGGAAGCGGCAATGAGAAAGGCAAAGCTTTTAAACAAGCTGACGGTGGCTCACTGCGAGGACAATTCCCTCCTGCACGGCGGCTGTATTCACGACGGAGAGTTTGCAAGAAAAAACGGATTTAAAGGAATTTGCTCCGAAAGCGAATGGGGACCTGTCAAGCGTGATATTGAGCTTGCAGAAAAAACGGGCTGTGCATACCATGTATGCCATATCTCCGCCGCCGAAACGGTGGAGCTTATACGAAAAGCAAAGGCTAGGGGTGTGAACATAACCTGCGAAACAGCGCCTCATTATCTGACGCTTGACGACAGTATGCTGCGTGACGAGGGAAGATTTAAAATGAATCCGCCTATAAGAAGCGCAGATGACAGAGCCGCTCTTATCGAGGGAATCAAGGACGGCACAATAGACATGATAGCCACAGACCACGCTCCTCATTCCGCTGAGGAAAAGGCAAAAGGTCTTGAGGGAAGCCTTATGGGAGTTGTGAGCCTGGAAACGGCATTCCCGGTTTGTTATACTAAGCTCGTTAAGACGGGCATAATAACCCTTGAAAGGCTGATTGAGCTGCTATGCCTTGCGCCGAGGAAACGCTTCGGCGTCAAATCGGAGATTGCGGTCGGAAGCAGCGCAGACTTTACAGTATTTGACCTTGAAAAAAAATATCGCATTAACCCCGACGAGTTTCTCACAAAGGGACGGGCTACTCCCTTTGAGGGCGAAGAGGTTTTCGGCGAATGTATAATGACAGTTGCGAAAGGAAAAACAGTATGGACAAGAAAATGAACAGAAAAATCATTCTTGAAGACGGAAGCGAATACTCGGGCTTCGGCTTCGGCGCCGACTGCGACAGAGTCTGCGAAATTGTTTTCAACACCTCCATGGTGGGCTATCAGGAAATAGTATCCGATCCGTCCTACACATATCAGCTTGTGGTAATGACATATCCGCTTATCGGCAACTACGGAATTACCGACGAGGATTACGAAACAAAGACTCCTACAATCGGCGGGCTTGCGGTAAGGGAATACAACGACCTGCCCTCCAATTTCCGTTACACAAAAACCCTTTCGGAGGTTATGGAGGAGTACCAAATCCCGGGTATCTACGGAATTGATACAAGAAAGCTTACAAGAAGCATAAGAGATCTCGGAAGCAGGCGTGCTCTGATAACGTCGATTTCAACTTCTGTTGAAGAGGGGCTGAAAATTATTGCCGAAACAAAAGTTCCTACCGACGCAGTATCAAAGGTAAGCTGTAAAAAGCGCTGGTATTCGAGAACATCAAATCCCAAATTCAGCGTTGTTGCGGTTGACTGCGGAATAAAGCACAATATTATCCGCTCGCTTAACGCCAAGGGCTGTAATGTGACAATCGTCCCCTTTAACACAAGCGCAGAGGAAATAATAAATATGAATCCGGACGGAGTTTTTCTTTCAAACGGACCGGGAGACCCCGAGGACGTAACCCCTGTAATCGGGCTTGTTAAAGAGCTTCGCGGAAAGTATCCGATTTTCGGCATCTGCCTCGGTCATCAAATGATAAGCCTTGCCTACGGAGCTAAGACATATAAGCTTAAATTCGGACACAGAGGCGGCAACCATCCCGTTAAAAACCTCTCAAACGGAAAAATCGAAATAACCTCGCAAAACCACAGCTATGCGGTTGACCCCGAAAGCATAAAAGGCACAGGTCTTGAGGTTACTCACATAAATATCCTTGACAATACCGTTGAGGGAGTGGAGTGTGCAAAGGACAGGATTTTCAGCGTTCAGTATCATCCCGAAAGCGCTCCCGGTCCGCAGGACAGCTCATATCTTTTCGACAAATTTATTAAGATAATGGAGGAGGCAAAGCAAAATGGCTAAAAGAACGGATTTAAAGAAAATTCTTGTCATCGGTTCAGGTCCTATCGTCATTGGACAGGCGGCGGAGTTCGACTACGCAGGAACGCAGGCGTGCCTTGCTCTTAAAGAAGAGGGCTACGAGGTTGTGCTGTGCAACTCAAACCCTGCTACGATTATGACAGATACAACGGTAGCCGACAAGATTTACATGGAGCCTCTCACGCTTGAATATATAGCGAAAATTTTAAGGTACGAACGCCCCGACGCAATTTTGCCTTCAATCGGCGGTCAGACCGGCCTTAACCTTGCAATGCAGCTTGAGAAAAAAGGCGTTCTTAAAGAATGTCAGGTAGAGCTTCTCGGAACAAGCAGCAAGAGCATTGAGCGCGCCGAAAGCAGAGAGCTTTTTAAGGAGCTTTGCGAATCCTTAGGCGAGCCTGTTCTCCCCTCCATAATAGCAAACTCGATGGAGGAGGGCATTGCGGCGGCCGAAGAAATCGGATACCCCGTGGTTCTGCGTCCCGCATTCACTCTCGGAGGCACAGGCGGCGGCTTTGCGGACAACGAGGAAGAATTCAGAGAAATAATGAAAAACGCCCTTGCGCTTTCCCCCGTTCATCAGGTGCTTGTTGAAAAAAGCATCAAGGGCTACAAGGAGATTGAATACGAGGTAATGCGTGACTCCAACGACACCGCTATCACAATATGCAATATGGAAAATCTCGACCCGGTAGGTATTCACACCGGCGACTCCATAGTTGTCTGCCCCAGCCAGACTCTCACGAATAAGGAATATCATATGCTCCGTGACAGTGCGCTGAAAATCATACGTGAGCTGAAAATCGAGGGCGGCTGCAATGTTCAGTTTGCCCTTGACCCTCACTCATTCCAATACTACCTCATTGAAGTAAACCCCAGAGTTTCACGCTCTTCCGCACTCGCTTCAAAGGCAAGCGGTTACCCGATTGCAAGAGTTTCCGCAAAAATCGCAGTGGGTATGACTCTTGATGAAATCGCAATCGCAAACACCCCTGCTTCCTTTGAGCCTACTCTTGACTATGTGGTAACAAAAATGCCGAGATTTCCGTTTGACAAATTCTCGTCTGCAAACAACAAGCTCAGCACGCAGATGAAAGCCACGGGTGAGGTTATGAGCATCGGCAGAACTGTTGAGGAAAGCCTGCTTAAAGCAATCCGCTCGCTGGAAATCGGCGTCTGCCATCTCTACATGAAAAAATT
>JBJESI010000220.1:0-5848 GCA_051882715.1 Oscillospiraceae bacterium | reverse complement strand
CAGGAAGAAGCCGTACGCCTGCGTCCTTGCAGAGCATTTCCAACGTTTTTATATCCCCCTCGGCATTTTTTCCGAAGCGGAAATTATATCCGCAGGACACCGCCTTAGCGTTCAGCGCTTCTACAAGTATATTCCGAAAAAATTCATCCGGCGGCATATCCTTTACCTCGCTGAAATCCAGCCTGCAAACAGCTTGTATTCCAAGCTCCCGAAGCCTTTTTTCCTGCTCGGCCTCCGTTTGGAGAACGCCGCCCCGCTTTATGCTGTCCGAAAAGCCGAAGGTCACCGCCGCAGGAGTAAGACCCGCACATTCCGCAGTCCTTTCAATGACCGCCCTGTGCGCCGTATGTACTCCGTCAAAAAATCCGAGAGCAACAGCCTTCTCGTCCTCCGAACGTTTTTTATAGCTCAAATAACGCAATTTATTTTCCCCCGAAAAAGCTTTTGTATATGGAAAGCTCTCCCTTGCAAAAATCCGCTTTTCCGATGGCAAGAAATTCTCCCTTGCTGTCATAAACCCTGTAAAGCTCGCCTTCGCCTTTAAAACGAATTCTGTTAGTATCAAGCCTGACCCCGCAGGTATACATCCTTGCCTGCTTCTCGCTCAGCACAGCCTCGGGGAAGTCTGTAAACGCCCTGTCCGTGGGGATAAGCACGCTTTCAAGCTTGCCGTCGTCCGCAAGGCGCTGAGCCTCGTCTATGGTAATACAGTCCTCAAGCCTGAATATTCCCGAGCCTGTCCTCACAAGGCTTGTCATCACTGCGCCTGTTTTAAGAAGCTCTCCTGCGTCATGGATTACCGTTCTTACATAAGTACCCTTTCGGCATCCGATTTTTATTTCCCCGCCGACTCCGTCGAAAGATAAAACCTCTATGTAATCAACAACTGCTTTTCTGCTCTTGCGCTCGACCTCAATTCCCTGCCTTGCAAGGTCATAAAGTCTTACGCCGTTCACCTGCACTGCGGAATACATGGGCGGAAGCTGGTCGATTTCGCCCACAAACTTCGAGAAAGCTTTTTTGATATCCTCAATGCCAAGCGACTGTACCGGCTTTTCCGCAAGAACCGTGCCGGTTATGTCCTGCGTGTCGGTTGAAACGCCCAGCCGAAAGCCTGCCTTATATTCCTTGCCCGTGTCGGGCATAATGTCGCAAGCCTTTGTCGCCGTACCGAAAAGCAGGGGCAAAACTCCCGTAGCCATGGGGTCAAGGGTTCCCGAATGACCGATTTTTCTCTGTCTTGAAATCCCACGCATTTTTGCAATAACGTCAAATGAAGTGAAGTCCTGCGGCTTATTTATGCAAATAATTCCGTTCAATTATTCTTCACCCGCCGTTTCTGCAAGAGCCGCTCCGATTTCCTTTAGCAAAAGCTCACGTACCTCGGAGAGCGTTCCCTCTATAAAACAGCCTGCCGCACGAAGATGCCCTCCGCCGCCGAAGGCCTTGCATATTTCGGAAACATCTATAAGCTCCGAAGAACGCAGAGAAATTTTGTAGCCTCCGTCACGCTCCTTCAAGGTTGCGCCCACATCTACGCCCTCAATCTGTCTGGGTATTGATGAAAGCCCGTCGAACTCGCTTTCGTCGATACCCGACCTTTCGACAAGCTCCTTTGAAATGACCGCAAGAGCGCATCTTCCGCCGAAATAATACTCAATTTTTTCAAGAAAAATTCGCTCGGCTTCAAGCCTTTGCTTGGTTTTAAGGTCGAACATCTCGTAATTGATTTTCGCAAAATCAATGCCAAGCTCCATCATTTCGCCTGCAATTTCGTGTGTGGTGCGTGTGGTGTTGCTGTATTTAAAGCAGCCCGTGTCGGTGGCAATGCCGGTGTAGATACAAGTTGCAATTTCCCTTGTTATTTCCGCATTCAAAGCGCATATTATTCTGTAAATATTCTCGCAGTTTGCAGCAGCGCCTGTGTCAACAAAGGTTTTCTCGGCATAGAGGCTGTTTGAGCCGTGATGGTCGATGCAAAGGTCGGTCTTTTCGGCAAGAAAGCTGTTTTCCCCGAAAAGGCTTTCGCTTGCAATATCCACGGCGACAACGGTTTTTTCTTCAAACTCGTCCTCGGTATAGCCCTCGGCAAGAAAGGCATACCTTTTGGGCAGTTCGCCCGACAGTGCAACTTTAGCACGCTTTCCCATACTGCGAAGAGCAAAGCAAAGAGCGTAGGCGCTTCCGAGGGTGTCACCGTCGGGATTAGCGTGCGCCGCAATAAGATAAAAGTCATTTTTCTTCAAAAAATCCACAGTCTCATCGAGAGTAATCTTATTCTTCGGCATCGCTTTTAATTATCCTCTTCAAAGTATCGTTGATGCTCTCGGAATGCTCGATTGAATTGTCGGCAACAAACCTTAAATCGGGAATTTTGCGGATTTTCAGTCTGCCCGAGATTTCCCTTTTTATATAGCCCTTTGCGTTTTCAAGACCTTTTACCGCATTTTTTGCGGACTGCTCTCCCTCAAGACTGCTTACATAAACCTTGCAGTACGAGAGGTCGTTTGAAAGCTCCGTGCGGACAATGCTTATCATTCCGCTTATTCTCGGGTCTTTTAAATCACGTATGACATCACTGATTATAAATTTTATATCTTTATTTAATCTTAAAATTTTTGTTGAGCTCATCTTTTCTCCTTTAAAGCTTAGGCTCAGTCCCTGTACTCCTCCATTATGAAGGCCTCGAAAATATCGCCCTCTTTGATGTCGGAGAATTTTTCAAGTCCGACGCCGCACTCGAAGCCCTGAGCGACTTCTTTTACATCGTCCTTGAAACGGCGCAGAGAATCAATTTTATCCTCAGCAACTATTATTCCGTCACGGACAACTCTTATGCGGCACTGGCGTGTAATCTTTCCGTCAAGAACATAGCTTCCCGCAATAATTCCCGCAGAGGAAAGCTTCATAACCTGACGAACCTCGATTCTTCCCATTTCAACCTCACGGAACTTGGGAGCGAGCATGCCCTTCATGGCTGTTTCGATTTCTTCGATTGCGTCGTAAATAATTCTGTAAAGCCTGATGTCAACTCCGTCACGCTTTGCGTTATCCGCCGCAACGGGATTCGGGCGCACGTTAAATCCGACAATAATCGCATTTGAAGCGTTTGCCAGCATTACGTCGCTTTCCGAAACAGCTCCCACTCCTCCGTGGATAACCTTTACTCTTACCTCGTCGTTGGAAAGCTTTTCAAGGGACTGCGTTACCGCCTCGACAGAGCCTTTAACATCCGCCTTTACAACGATGGGGAGTTCCTTAACGTCGCCCTGCTCAATCTGGCTGAACAGATTGTCAAGCGTAACCTTCTGGAAGGACTTGAATTCCTCCTGCTTTGCGTTGTGCTTTCTTTCCTCGACAAGCTCCTTGGCAAGATGCTCGTCTTCAACGGCGTTGAATACATCGCCTGCGCTGGGGACTTCGGAAAGACCTGTGATTTCAACAGGCGTGCTGGGGCCCGCTTCCTTAACGGTTCTGCCTTTGTCATCCGTCATAACACGAACCTTGCCCATTGTTGTTCCCGCAATGATAATATCGCCCGAACGGAGAGTTCCGTTCTGAACAAGAAGCGTTGCAACAGGACCCTTGCCCTTGTCAAGACGGGCTTCGACAACAGTACCCTTTGCAAGCCTGTCGGGATTAGCCTTAAGCTCTTTAACGTCGGCAACGAGAGTTACCATTTCAAGCAGAGTATCAATTCCCTCGCCCGTAAGCGCGGAAATCGGAACGCAGATTGTATCGCCGCCCCATTCCTCGGCAATAAGGCCGTGCTCGGTAAGCTCCTGCTTAACTCTTTCGGGATTAGCTCCCTCTTTATCCATCTTGTTGATTGCAACAATTATGCTTACGCCTGCCGCCTTGGCGTGGTTGATAGCCTCGACCGTCTGGGGCATAATGCCGTCGTCAGCCGCAACCACAAGAATGACAATATCCGTTACCTGAGCGCCTCTTGCACGCATTGAAGTAAAGGCTTCGTGTCCGGGAGTATCGAGGAAGGTGATTTCCCTGCCGTTTGTCTTAACCTTGTAAGCGCCGATATGCTGAGTGATACCGCCTGCTTCTCCTGCGGTGACGTTTGAATTTCTGATTTTGTCAAGAAGCGAGGTCTTGCCGTGGTCGACATGTCCCATAACAACGATAATCGGGCTTCTGGGGACAAGCTCGTCCTCTCTGTCCTCTCTGTCGTCGATAAGACGCTCCTCGATTGTAACAACAACCTCTTTTTCAACCTTTGCTCCAAGCTCTTCCGCTACAAGACTTGCGGTATCAAAGTCAACGGTTGCGTTAATTCCCGCCATAACTCCAAGACCCATAAGCTTCTTGATAACCTCCGAGGCGGTTACCTTTAATCTTGAGGCAAGCTCGGAAACAACGATTTCGTCTGGAATACTAACCTTGAGCTGCTGCTTTCTCGCCTTTTCAAGCTGAAGCCTGTTAAGACGCTGCTGCTCGGTTTCTTTCTTTGAGCCGTACTGTCCCTTCTGCTTAGGTCCTTTTCCGATTTTCTGCTTCTTGCGGAAGGTCTCGTTTCTGTTTCCGCCGGCTTCGCTTGCGTATCTTTCGTACTTATCGTTGTACTTGTCAAGCTCCACATACGAGCCCCTTGTATCGACCGTCTTTACGACCTGCTCGCCTCTGACATGGGTTTCTCCCTTTTTCTTCTGCTGCTGTTTGGGAGGCTGTACCTTGATGGGAGTCTTGGGAAGATTTTCGGAAACAACCGGCTTTTTAGGCTGTACGGGATGGTTTTTCTGATGCTCGGGCTTCTTTTCGTCAGCCTTTTTTCGTTCTTCCTTTGCGGGAGCTTTTTTCTCAGCCGCAGGCTTTTTCTCCTCGGTTTTCTTAGGAGTCTGCTTTGCCGGTTCTTCCTTTTTAGGCTTTTCGGCGGAAATCTGCTCCTTCTTGGGCTCTGCTTTTTCAGCCGCCGGCTTTTTAGGCTCTTCCTTAGGCCTTTGCATAGCAAAGTAGCCGTCAAAGGTATCCACCTGATTTTTCTGCGTAAAATAATCAAAAACAATATTAAGCTCTTCAGCCGTCAATACGGTCTGCGCTTTTTTAGGCTTGTCGGAATATTTTGAAAGAAGCTCTATAACCTCGTTCGAGTTGATGTTAAGGTCCTTTGCGACCTCGTTTACCTTATACTTTAATACCATGTATCGCTATTCCTCCTTAGATAATTCCTGACTTGCAAGATCAGCAATCTTGCCCGCCATGCTTCGGTCCGTTACACCCAGAACCTTGCACGGAAGTCCGAGTACAAGTCCTGTTTCTTCGGATTTAAGATTTATTTTAAGAACCTGTACCCCGTCGTTACAGACAAAGCGGATTTCCTTTTCCGTCTTTTCGGATACATCGCTTGTGATAACCGCAAGAAAAATTCTTTTGTCCTTCGCCGCCTGAAGGGTTTTTTCTGCGCCGAAGGTCAATTTTCCTGCACGCTTGCAGAGTCCGAGAAAGCTGCAAAGCCTATTCATCGGAAGCCTCCGCCCTGAGTCTGTCATATATTTCATCGGGAATTTCAGCGCCGAACGCCTTTTGCAGAGCCTTAGACTTCTGCGCTTTTGCAAGACATTTTGCGCCGATGCAGATATAAGCACCGCGTCCTGCAAGCTTGCCTGTGCGGTCGAGAGAAATCTCCCCGTCCTTGCTGCGGACTATACGCACAAGCTCCCTTTTCGGCTTCATTTCATGACAGCCTATACACATTCTCATCGGTATCTTTTTAGTCTGCATTTTTATTCCTCCCTCATTTAAGCATTGGAGGAGTATCCGAACCCGCTCCAATGCGGTATATTTTTCGCCTTTCTTGTCGATTTTTTTCGGAATACGACAGTATGCCTGCAAAAAA
>JBJESI010000219.1:0-5870 GCA_051882715.1 Oscillospiraceae bacterium | reverse complement strand
TCCTTAAAAACCGCTTGGTAACAGGGTTTATCGGTTATATAACGAGCATACTGTCGCCGAAGCTGTAAAATCTGTATTTTTCTTCGATTGCGGTCTTATAGGCATTCATGGTTTTTTCGTAGCCCAAAAAGGCGCTTACAAGCATAATAAGCGTGCTTTCGGGTAGATGAAAATTGGTTATAAGTCCGTCTATTACCTTAAATTCATACCCCGGATAGATAAAAATATTTGTATCCTCTTCCATGCTTTTAATCAAGCCGTTTTCGGCGTATCTTGCCGCACTTTCGAGAGTTCTGCAGCTTGTCGTTCCCACGGCAATTACACGGCCGCCGTTTTGCTTGGTTTTGTTTATCATATCGGCTGTTTCGGCGGAAAGCGTATAGTGCTCCGAATGCATCTTGTGGTCCTGTATTTCGTCGACCTTAACCGGTCTGAAGGTGCCGAGTCCCACATGAAGCGTCACGTAAGCGATGTTAACTCCCATTTGCTTAATCTTTTCAAGAAGCTCCGGCGTAAAGTGGAGTCCTGCCGTAGGCGCCGCAGAAGAACCGATTTCACGGGAATAAACAGTCTGATATCTGTCACGGTCCTTTAGCTCTGCCGTAATATAATGCGGCAGGGGGACCTGTCCTACCTTATCAAGAACACTGTAAAATTCGCCCTCGTAGCTAAACCTTGCTAATCTGTTTCCGTCCTCGACAATATCTATTATTTCACATTCGAGAAGTCCGTCTCCGAAGCTGATTTTCGTGCCTATTCCCGCTTTGCGGCCTGGTTTGACTAATATTTCCCACACGTCCTTTTCAAGCCGCTTTAAAAGGAGGGTTTCAATTACCGCACCGGTTGTCTGCTTTATTCCGTAAACACGCGCGGGAAAGACCTTGGAGTCGTTAAGAACAAGCAAATCTCCTTTTTTAAGATAATCGCATATATCAAAAAAATGCCTGTGTTCAATATTTCCGCTTGTGCGTTCTATCTTCATAAGCCGTGAGCTGTCCCGCCTTTCGAGGGGAGTCTGAGCAATCAGCTCCTGCGGCAAATCGTAATAAAAGTCAGATTTTTTCATTATAATTCCTCGTTAATTTATTGACACATCAAGGTGTTTGTGATACCATAATAGGTAGCGTATCTATAAAAGGTACTGAAAAATCATTTCAACGTTTTCTATTATATATTAAGTTGATTTGCTTTTCAACCGATTTTTTATTTTTGGAGGAATATTTTATGAAAAAGTTTAAAGTTGGTATAGTCGGAGCTACGGGCATGGTCGGACAGAGATATATGCTCCTTCTTAAAGACCATCCTTGGTTCGACCTTAAGGTTTTGGCGGCTTCTCCCCGTTCGGCAGGAAAAACATACGACGAGGCCGTAAGCGGCAAATGGGCGATGGATGAGCCTATTCCCGAGCAGTTCAAAAGCATCGTTGTTTGCGACGCTTCTGCAGATATTGAAAAAATCACAAAGGAAGTTGACTTTGTTTTCTGTGCGGTTGACATGAAAAAGGACGAGATAAGAGCTCTTGAAGAGGCTTATGCTAAGGCTGAATGTCCTGTAATTTCCAACAACTCCGCTCACAGACATACTCCCGATGTTCCTATGATTATCCCCGAGGTTAACCCTGAGCACGCAGAAATCATTGACGCTCAGAGAAAGCGTCTCGGCACAAAGAGAGGCTTTATCGCAACTAAGTCAAACTGCTCGATACAGACATATGTTCCGGCACTTCACCCTCTGAGAAAGTTCGGTATCAAAGAGGTTGTCGCTTGCACCTATCAGGCAATTTCCGGCGCAGGAAAAACTTTTGAAAGATGGCCTGAAATGATAGACAATGTAATCCCGTATATCGGCGGAGAGGAAGAAAAGAGCGAGCTCGAACCGTTAAAGGTATGGGGTAAGGTTGACGGCGACAGAATTGTTGACGCAGCTTCTCCCGTAATCACAACGCAGTGCATCCGTGTTCCCGTAACAAACGGACACCTTGCCGCTTGCTTTGTTAATTTTGAAAACAAGCCCTCCGCAGAGGAAATCAAAAAAATCTGGAGCGAATTTGCTTCCGAGCCGCAGAAGCTCAATCTTCCCCATGCGCCTAAGCTCTTCCTTCACTATTTTGAAGAGCCCGATCAGCCTCAGGTTAAATCCGCCCGTGAGCTTGAAGGAGGAATGGCTGTATCAATCGGCCGTCTGCGTGAGGATAAAATCTATGATTATAAATTCGTTTGCCTTTCGCATAATACTTTAAGAGGTGCGGCAGGCGGCGCTGTACTTCTTGCGGAGCTTCTCGCCGCTAAGGGCTATTTAGACTGATAAAACAAGCAAAGGCAACTGATAACCGCTTGTTTTAGGCATTGGAGGAGCATACAAATCCGCTCCGATGCTTAATTTAAAAATCGCTGAACAAAAGGAAGATAATATGAGAAAAACAAAAATTGTCTGCACAATAGGACCGGCATGCTCTGATGAAGAAACTCTGACCAAAATGTGCCTTGCGGGAATGAATGTGGCAAGACTTAACTTTTCTCACGGAACTCATGCCGACCATCTGGAAAGAATAAAGCTTATAAAGAAAGTAAGAGAAAAGCTTAATCTGCCTATTGCCGTGATGCTTGACACCAAAGGCCCCGAATACAGAATTAAGACTTTTAAGGACGGAAAGGTTCTCCTTAAAGAGGGCGATGAGTTTGCTTTCACAACAGAAGAAACAGAGGGCGACAGCACCCGTGTTTCGGTTAATTACAAAGGACTTATAAACGATATCAGCGTAGGCGACAGGATACTTCTCAATAACGGTCTTATGGAGTTTAAGGTTAAAAGACTTACAAACACCGACGCTGTCTGCGAAGTTATTATCGGCGGCGAGCTTTCCGACAGAAAGAGCATGAGCTTTCCCAACAAGGTTCTTAAGCAGGTTTATTTAAGCGAGCAGGACAAAAGCGATATTCTATTCGGTATACAAAACGACATTGACTATATCGCCTGCTCCTTTGTTTCAAACAAGCAGGACCTTCTTGATATAAAGGCTTTTCTTAAGGAAAACAACGCTGAGGATATCGACCTTATCGCCAAAATCGAAAACCGTTCCGGAGTTGACAATATCGAAGAAATCTGCACCGAGTGTTCCGGAATAATGATAGGCAGAGGCGATATGGGCGTCGAAATTCCCTTCGAGGAGCTCCCTGCAATTCAAAAACAGCTTATCACAAAATGCAGACTTCTCGGCAAGCGTGTAATAACGGCAACAGAAATGCTTGAGTCGATGATTCATAATTCAAGACCTACAAGAGCGGAAATTTCAGACGTTGCAAACGCCGTTTACGACGGAACAAGCGCAATTATGCTTTCCGGAGAAACCGCCGCTGGTAAATACCCTGTCCTTGCGGTTGAAACAATGTCCAGAATTGCTTATCACACCGAAAAAAACATTCACTATGCAAAGCGTTTTTGGAATACGGATTTCAAAATCAAAAACACACTTGACGCTATTTCCCATGCAACCTGCGCCATGTCCATAGATATTAACGCCAAGGTTATCGCCGTGTGCTCGCTTTCGGGCATAACCGCACGCATGGTTTCGAGATTCCGTTCCCCCGTTGATATTCTCGGGCTGACAACAAGTGAAAAAACATGGAGAAAGCTTGCGCTTTCATGGGGCGTTTTGCCTGTTATGTGCGAAAGCTACGATTCAACCGATGTTTTGTTCTATACGGCAAAGAGAATTGCCGCCCAAACCTTTAACCTTGAAAGCGGCTCTAAAATTGTTATTACGGGCGGGATCACAAACGGAGTTTCCGGTAACACAAATCTTATTAAAGTTGAAACAATTTAAGCTTAGAGGCCTTCTTATGAAGGTCTCTAAATTGATTATTCTTGCAAAGAGGTGAATTGAAATGCCAATAAATATTCAGGACAATCTCCCCGCTTATAACACGCTCATCAATGAAAATATCTTCGTAATGACTCCGAGCCGTGCTATGCATCAGGATATCCGTCCGCTTAAAATAGGCATTCTCAATCTTATGCCTACAAAAATCGAAACCGAAACTCAGCTTTTCAGACTGCTCAGCAACACGAGCCTCCAGGTTGATATTGACCTGATCCAAGATTCGTCGCATATTCCCAAAAACATCTCTCAGGAGCATTTGAATACCTTTTATAAAAAATTTGACGATATAAAAAACAACTGCTATGACGGGTTTATTATCACAGGCGCGCCTGTGGAAAGACTGAATTTCAGCGAGGTCAATTACTGGGACGAGCTGTGCGACATTTTTGAGTGGACAAAAACTCATGTTTATTCAACACTGCATATCTGCTGGGGCGCACAGGCGGCTTTGTATTATCATTTCGGTATACATAATCATATAATGAACACGAAGCTGTTCGGAATATTCGAGCACAAAGCGGTAGTTGAAAATCATCCTCTGCTTATCGGATTTGACGATGTTTTTAAAATTCCCCATTCAAGATATACCGATGTTTACAGAGAGGATATCGAAAATTGCCCTGAGCTTGACTTGCTTGCTTACTCAGATAAAGCGGGCGTTGCCATTGTTGCCGACAAGCACAACCGGAGGTTTTTCTTCTCGGGTCACTCAGAATACGACAGGGATACCCTGAAAAAAGAATATCAAAGAGATCTTGAAAGAGGTATGAAGACACGTATTCCCGAGAATTATTTTCCTGACAACGACCCTGAAAAAATGCCTCTGTGCAGCTGGAAATGCGCTTCAAGCCTGCTGTTTTCAAACTGGCTTAACTTCTGCGTTTATCAGAATACACCGTATGACCTTAATAACCTTGAACCTATTAAATAACTTAAGCAAGATGTCCCCCCGCCGTAAGGCGGCGGGTTCCATTTTGTGTTCAGCAGGGGATCCCAGACCCCTGCTGAACACAGGTCGGCTTTGCCGACCCTTGCCACGTTGAAAACGGGGCAAGCCCCTTATTTGAATCGGAGGAAATGTTTTGTTAGGCGTTGTTGTAAATTCTGCGGTAATAATCTTAGGAACTGTTATCGGTCTGCTGTTTAAAAAAGGTTTTCCAAAAAGAGTTTCCGACGCGGTAATGACTGCTGTTGGACTTTGTGTTGTCTATATCGGAATTGACGGCGCTCTTGAAGGCGAAAACGCTCTCGTAACAATAATTTCAATGGTTCTCGGAACAATTTTGGGAACTGTTATCGACATCGACAAGTATCTTAACAAGCTCGGCGAGGCGGTTTCAAAAAGATTTGCCTCAAAGGGCGGTCAGTCAGTTACATTTGCAGAAGCTTTTGTTAACTCTTCCCTGCTGTTTTGCGTTGGAGCTATGGCAATCGTAGGCTCTCTCAACGCAGGCATTTTCGGAAACAACGAAATGCTTTTCACAAAATCGGTTCTTGATTTCTGCTCATCTATAATCTTTGCCTCTACCCTCGGCATAGGCGTTGCATTTTCAGCCGTACTCGTTTTTGCATATCAGGGAACAATAGTGCTTCTTGCAAAAGCTATATCCCCCTTGCTTACGCAATCGGTTATAAACGAGCTTACTTGCGTAGGCTCAATTATGATAATAGCTATCGGTCTTAATATGCTCGGAATAACAAAAATAAAAGTTGCAAACTTCCTGCCCGCCTTGGTTTTCCCTGTTCTGTTCTATTTGCTGTCAGGCTTATGTCAGCAGCTTTTTGTCTAAATTGAATTTTAGGTATTGATTTTTTATAACACTTATGATATAATGCAAATGTTGTTTTAAATATCTGCGGGTGTGGCGGAATTGGCAGACGCGATAGATTCAGGTTCTATTGGTCGCAAGACTGTGCAGGTTCAAGTCCTGTCACCCGCACCATATCGAGTGTTCATAACGGATTTGAGTTATGAACACTCGATTTTTTG
>JBJESI010000218.1:14712-29056 GCA_051882715.1 Oscillospiraceae bacterium | reverse complement strand
AAGAACTCACAGCCGAGAATGAAGAAAAGCACTATTCCCGAAACGATATCGGTCAGGTAAGAGTTAAGACCGTACTGCGAGGCTATGCCCTCGGCGCCTCTGCGAAGAAGAATAAGCAAAAATGCGATTGCCGCCATGGTAAAGGTGTTGAACTTTGCAACCCAAGCTACGATGATTGCGGTAAAGCCGTTTCCGCCCGCAGTCTCCGTGGAAATCGTCTGGTCCTTTCCCGAAACGGTAAGAAATCCGAACAGTCCGCAGATTGCACCCGAAATTATCATCGTTCTGATAATTACCTTTTTAACGTTAATACCGGCGTACCTTGCGGTGTTTTCCGATTCTCCCACAACGCTGATTTCATAGCCGTGCTTGCTGCGCTTTAGGTAAAAATACATAAACACAACAAGTATAATAATGATGAGAATATTTATCGTGTAGCGCTGATTTAGGAGCTCGGGCAGAAAGCCTCCCTTAAGCGACGGCATCCAGCCGAGCTTTGTCGTGGGATTGATTTTTCCGATAGCGGAGGCTTTTCCTCTCCAAAGCTCTGTCATACAGCTTACAAGCTGTATCGCCACGTAGTTCATCATAAGCGTAAACAGAGTTTCGTTTGTGCCCCATTTCGCCTTAAAAAACGCAGGAATAAAGCCCCACAGTGCGCCTGCGGCGATACTTGCCGCACACATAAGAATAATTACCGTCCAGTTGCCCATGGATTCGTTTGCATAGTACATAATTACCGACGCCGCAAGAGCTCCCGCAAGCACCTGTCCCTCAGCGCCTATGTTCCAGAACTTCATTTTAAACGCAGGAGCAAGCGCAATTCCTATTCCCAGCAGGAGAACTATGTCCCTCAGCGCCCAGCTGAATCTTGAAAGATTACCGAAGGTTTCGTTATACATAACCGCAAACACGCCCGGCACGGAAACATCGGTAATTGAAGTGATAATCAGAGCGTCAATAAGCAGAGCGATAACAATGGCCGTCAAACGAATAACAAGGCTTTTGGAAAAAGGATAGCTTTCTCTTTTGGCAACTCTGATAAGCGGAACAAAGCCAGCTTTTTTAGTTTTGCTCATTTTCCTTTTCCTCCTTTTTAAGTCTTGTCATAAGAAGTCCGACCTCTTCCTTGGTGGTATCTCTGCCGTTTACTATTCCGTTAAGTCTGCCGGAGCAAAGTACCATTATTTTGTCGCAAAGCTCAAGCAGAACATCAAGGTCCTCGCCCACATAAATTACGGCGACTCCCTTTTTCTTTTGCTCGTTGATAAGTCTGTAAATCGTGTATGAGGTGTTTATATCAAGACCTCTTACCGCATAGGCGGTCATAAGGAGATTAGGATTAGCCGAAATCTCGCGTCCGACAAGAACCTTCTGCACATTTCCGCCGGAAAGCTTTCGAACCGGCGTGTTGATGTTCGGCGTTACAACCTCCAGCGAATCATGAATTCTGTATGCCAAATCACGGGGCTCTTTTTTCCTTGTGAAAGGCGAGCGGCCTTTTTTGTACGATTTAAGCATCATATTATCCGTCATGCCCATTGAGCCCACAAGTCCCATTCCGAGCCTGTCCTCCGGCACAAAGGAAAGCGAAACGCCCAAATCCGATATTTCCTTGGGGCTTTTGCCGATAAGAGAAACATCCTCGCTGTTTTCGGGATTTGTATATATTATTTCGCCGCTGTCGATTTTCTGAAGACCTGCAATCGCTTCAAGAAGCTCCTTTTGACCGCAGCCGGAAATTCCCGCAATACCGAGGATTTCTCCGCTGTATGCGTCGAAGCTTATATCGTCGAGAACCTTTACGCCCTCTGAGTTTGTAACTGAAATATTTTTAACCGAAAGGCGCTTTTTCGGATTTTGCGGCTCAGGTCTCTCTATATTCAGAGAAATTTTCTGACCGACCATCATTTCCGTAAGAGAAGTTTCGGTGGCTTCCGAGGTTTTAACCGTCCCGATATATTCGCCCTTTCGCAAAATAGCCACATTGTCGGAAATTTCAAGCACCTCGTGGAGCTTGTGAGTTATGATGATTACGGATTTTCCGTCTGCCTTCATGTTTCGGATTATGCCGAAGAGCTTTTTTGTTTCCTGAGGAGTGAGCACTGCCGTGGGCTCGTCAAGAATGAGAATGTTTGCGCCTCTGCAAAGCACCTTGACAATCTCAAGAGTTTGCTTTTGAGAAACGGTCATATCGTAAACCTTTTGGTCGGGAGAAATCTCAAAGCCGTATTTGTCGCAGATTTCTTTTATTTGAGCGGAGGTTTTCTTTATGTCGAGCCTTGCGGATTTGTTGTTGCCGAGCGCTACATTTTCTGCGGCGGTGAACACGTCGATAAGCTTGAAATGCTGATGAATCATTCCGATGCCAAGCTCAAAGGCGTCCCTCGGAGAGCGTATTGCAACCTCTTTGCCGTCAACAAAAATCTGTCCGCCGTCGGGGAAATAAATTCCCGAAAGCATATTCATCAGGGTGGTTTTGCCGCTTCCGTTTTCGCCGAGAAGCGAAAGGATTTCACCGTGAGAAATATTGAGGCTTACGTTCTTGTTTGCGACAACCTTTCCGAAGGTTTTCGTGACGTTTTTCATCTGAATGGCATAACTCATTCTCGTAATGCTCCTTTCCGAAACACGATTTTATGCTCTTTTCAAAGCAAATTTAATATTTATTCAAAGTAAAAACAGCCCTGAGTAAATATTAAATCTGCTTGATTTGACAGAAAACCGCAAAGGGAAGAGCCTTCCCTTTGCGATTTAGTGCTTGTAAAGCCTGAATTATTCGGGCATTGCGTTTTCTGTAATTCCGTCGATACGGATATCAAAGCAGGGAGCGCTTCTGAGCTCAGATTCATGGAAGTATCCGTCAGAAATCATCTCGTTGCCCTCAAAGCCGTAAACATTTGTATATGTTGTAAGAGTTTCGCCCTTTACAGTCCACTTTGAAGTATCAAATACATGGAGAGTTCCGTCCTTGATGCCCTTGATTGCTTCATCAACCTTTTCCTGAGTATCCTTTGCGCAGGATTTTCCGAGCTCCGTAATCTTAACAGCGTCTGTTGCGTAGCCCTCGGACCAGTTGGTTTTGATGTCTGTCTTATCCTTGATGCAGCCGAAAGCGTATGTGTAGTATACGCCCCAGTTGTTTGAAGCAGATGTCAAAGCAGCGGTAGGAGCAGCCTCAAGCATGGAGATGTTGTAGCCAACAGAGAAGCAAAGCTTGCCTTCCTTGTTAAGCTTTTCAATAGCTGCGGGAGCGCCTGTTGTATCAGCGTGCTGACCGATAATTACACAGCCCTTTGAAACAAGGCTTGTTGCGGAAGCGGCTTCTTTTGTTTCGTCAGCCCAGCTTCCTGTGTATTCAACTTCCATTGCAACATTGCTTACAACAGATTTAACTCCGAGGTAGAAAGCTGTGTAGCCTGAAACAACCTCAGCGTAGTTAAATGCGCCTACATAACCGATCTTGATGTTGCCTTCAGCGTCAAAGCTGTCGGGATAAGCTTCTTTTGTAAGAGTTCCGTCTTCAACAAGCTCTTTGAGCTTGCAGCCTGCAACAACGCCGGATACGTATCTTGATTCATAAACGTTTGTGAAAGCGTTCTTGAGGTTGGAAAGGCCGCTGCTTGCAGCAAGGTCGCCTGTCATTGAAACAAAGGTTACATCGGGGTATTCTGCAGCTACATCGCTTACATGAAACTGATGGCCGTAGCTGTCTGTAATAACGATGTTACAGCCCTGTACGGCAAGGTCTCTTGCAGCGTCCGCACATGAAGCGTCCTCGGGAACGGATTTTTTCCAGATAATCTGAGATTCGGAAATTCCGTTAGCCTCAGCGCCTGCCTTGATTCCGTCGATATGAGCCTTATCGTATCCGATGCTCTCGTCATGGAGAAGAATTACGCCTACCTTAATGTCTGCGTTAGGTGTTTCTGAGGAATTGGGGTTTGTGCCTGAGCTTGATGACTCTGTGGCAGTTCCGCAGCCTACCGAAAGCAACATTGCTCCGGCAAGAAGGGAAGCCAGAATTGACTTTTTCATTGGAATACTTCCTTTCATTTTTTATACAACGGCGGCATAACCGCCATCATTTACAAATTTAACGCTGTTGTCGTCCATGCTTTCAATCATTGCAAGGGACTCTATGCGAATGCCTTTCGCACGGATTCTCTTACCGCCCTCCTGAAAAGCTTTTTCGATTGCGATTGCAACGCCTTCCACAGACGCTCCCGCCTGATTTGCAATGTCGATAAGTCCCTCGAGAGCCGCTCCGTTTGCAAGAAAATCATCTCTAATAAGAATATTGTCGCTGCTTGTTAAAAACTCCTTGCTTATTACCACATCGTAGTCCTGCCCGTGAGTGTATGAATGAACCCTCGTCTTATAAACATCGGGAGTAAGATTTTTGGATTTGTTTTTCTTTGCAAAAACCACGGGCACGTGCATTACCGCCGCCGCCGCAACCGCTATTGCGATGCCCGAAGCCTCGATGGTAACGATTTTCGTTATATGCGAGCCGTCGAAAAGGCGCTTGATTTCACGCCCCATTTCCATAAGGAAATCCACATCGAGCTGGTGGTTAAGAAAGCTTCCGACCTTCAGTATATTACCGGGGAAAACCTTGCCCTCGGCTATTATTTTTTCTTCAAGCAGCTTCAATAAAATCACCTCTAAAAAAACAAAAAACAGACATATACAAAGAGGTCTGCGGGTTATATGAGAATTTTAATAAATCAATTTTAGCACAAGGCTTTGAGAATGTCAATATAAAGTGTTAAAACTCGAAATATTTCTTATTTTGCGCCGTTTTTCAAGAACCGTTGGGCATTTTTAAGAATTTTGTATTATTGCGGTTATAATCCTATGTATTTTTTAAAAAAGTATTTGCTTTTTGGCAAAAATGTAGTATAATTAGACTGGGTGTGGTTATGAAAAACGTACATAATGCAAAAAATCCAAAAAAAATAGACGCAAAGAGCCTTGTATTTACCGTTGTATTCATAATAGTGGCATTGTCTGCGGCTTTTGCCGCAAATACTTTTGATATTTTGGAAGAATTTAAAGAAACATGGTACACGGTTCTTGTGCTTCTCGTCGTAATACTTTCGTGCATAACAAAAGGATATGTATACAGCATGGTCTTTGCCTCGGTAAGCTCTGCCGTGATGATATATATTCTTTTCGAGCGCGATATGCATTTCATCGGCTTAGCAGTAAGACTTTCTCCTATCTTAATAGGATTTTTCATAATTTCTTTCGTAACCTGCAAAATGAAGGAGCTTATCATTGAGCAGGAAAAGGTCAACCTTGAAATAGAAAAGGAGAAAATCCGCGCAAATCTGCTCCGAGCCATTTCCCACGATTTGCGGACTCCGCTTACGGCCATAAGCGGTACCAGCGAAACCATTATCCGTGAAATAGATTCCCTTGACAGGGAAACCGTGAAGAACTTCTGCCGCTCCATTCAAAGCGATTCTCAATGGCTTATAAGAATGGTGGAGAATATTCTGTCAATAACAAAGATTTCGGACGGCTCCTCAAGGATAACCAAAACTCCCGAAATCGCCGAAGAAATCATTATGTCTGCGGCGGCAAAATTCAGGCGCAGATTCGACAGTCCGGAAATAAAAATAAAAATACCGGAGGAACTGATTACCGTTCCGATGGATGCAATTTTAATTGAACAGGTAATCACAAATCTCCTTGAAAACACCGTGAAGCACGCAAAAACAGCAACTCTTGTTACTGTATCCCTCTCCTCTGACGGAAAAAACGCAGTGTTCGAGGTTGCCGACAACGGCGAGGGGATACCCGCCGATAGGCTTAACGGCATTTTTGAAGGAACATTAAAACAGGTTGACCTTAAAACCAGTGACAGCACTAAAAATATGGGAATAGGACTTTCCGTTTGCAGTACCGTTGTGAAGGCTCACGGCGGAACGATAACGGCAGAAAACTCAAAAACGGGCGGAGCGGTATTTACCTTTACTCTGCCGCTTGAAAAGGAGGAAACCGACGATGAGCAATAAACAAACAATTCTCATTGTTGAAGACGAAGCAAGCATCAGCAATTTTATGACAACCATTCTTACCGCAAACAATTACGCTGTGCTTAAGGCAGAGGACGCAAAAAGTGCAGTCTCCATGATCACATCGTACTGCCCGGATCTTGTGCTTTTGGATCTCGGACTGCCCGACGCAGACGGACTTGAGGTATTAAAGCAGGTTCGCGAATGGTCTGTGGTGCCCATAGTCGTTGTTTCCGCACGTGACAGAGAGCGTGAAAAAGTTGAAGCTTTCGACTTGGGAGCGGACGACTATATGACAAAGCCTTTCGGAACATCGGAGCTTCTTGCAAGAATAAGAACGGCTCTCCGCCATGCCAGAGGAGTTGCGGAGCACGGCCTTACGCCGTCGGGAAAATTCTGCGTAGGCGAGCTTTCTATTGACTTTGACAAAAGAGAGGTCATATCGTCGGGAGAAAAAATTCATCTTACGCACATTGAGTTTAAAATCGTGGAGCTTTTAAGCAAGTATGCGGGAAAGGTGCTTACATACGATTTTATTATCAAGAATATATGGGGTCCCAATGTAAACTGCGACAATCAGATTTTGCGTGTAAACATGGCGAATATCCGCAGAAAAATCGAGAAAAATCCCGCTGAGCCGCAGTATTTCTTTACCGAGGTCGGAGTGGGCTACCGTATGCTTGACGAGTAAATTAACAAAATTTTAATGCGGCTGACTTTCTTCTTAACGGTCATTTACAAAAATGTGTGTTATAATATTATCAGGCAGACGGAGTGAAGGTCGGCTGCGAAAATTTTTATTAAAAATACAGTGAACACAGTTTTGCGTGTGTGCAGAACAAAAGGAAGAAGATGAACTGCCGCCTTGAGGGCGACGGTTTATTTTTTTATTTTCGGAAACGGAGCGATGAATTTGAATACAAAAATCAAAAAATCGGTTGCTTCAACCGTAATTTATCTTGTGCTTATCGGGCTTGTGGTGCTCTTGTTTTATTATTTAAACGGCGGTTTTGCCCGCGACGACGGATATCTTGAGCTTGTTGACAAGATGGCGAGGGTTTATAAAACAGGAAATTCGGACACATACTTTTCGATAATCACAGATGAAACAAAGCAAAAGCTTTCTTCTCTTTACGAGGATTACGAGTCAGTAATTTCCGATTCTCTCTCGGAGCAGACCTACAACTATATGGCGGAGTACGGCGACGATCTCGGCGTAACCTACACCGTTGACAGCGACGAGGCTTATACCGACGAACAGCTTGAAAGCCTGCGCTCCTCATCGGAGGAATTCTCTAAGGTTACCAAAGCACGGCGGCTTAGCGTTTCCTTTCTGCTGAAGGGCTCAAAGGGAGAAACCACGCTGACTCAGGAAATAGTCTGCATAAAAACGGACGATAAATGGTATCTGGCGGGATAAATATGTTTGTTAATACTTTAAGCGATTATCTTAAAAGCGAATTCGGCTGCAAGCTGTACAAGCTGTCGCTTTCCGCCGATGTGACCTGTCCGAACAGGGACGGCACCTGCGGTACAGGGGGCTGTATATTTTGCAGCGAGGGAGGCTCCGGGGAGTTCGGCGCAGACAAAAATCTTTCGGTAACGGAGCAAATCGAAGCGGCAAAAGCGCTTGTTTCGGGGAAAATAAAATCGGGTAAATATATAGCGTACTTTCAGAGCTACACAAACACATACGCTCCTCTCCCGTATCTTGAGGAGATTTTCACCGAAGCCGTTAACCACAAAGACATCAGCGTGCTTTCCGTTGCAACAAGGCCCGACTGCTTACCGGACGGTGTGCTTTCTCTTCTTGAAAGACTCAGCAAAATAAAGCCCGTGTGGGTCGAGCTGGGGCTTCAAACCATGCACGAGTCCACGGCAAAGCTGATACGGAGAGGTTACTCTCTTCCCTGCTTTGAAGAGGCGGTAAAACGGCTCAAGGCAATAGGCGTTAAGGTTATAGTGCACATTATGATAGGGCTTCCTGGCGAAACGGAAGAAATGATTTACGAAACCGCCGATTACATCGGAAAATGCAGGGCGGACGGAGTTAAGCTGCAGCTTCTGCATGTTCTCAAAAACACCGACCTGGAAAAAATGTATAAGAGCGGAGAGATGCAGGTCCTCTCCCGTGATGAATATTTCCATCTTCTCTGCGGCTGTATTGAACGTATTCCGAAAAATGTTGTAATTCACCGAATGACGGGAGATGGCGCAAAAAATCTGCTTATTGCGCCTTTGTGGAGCGCCGATAAGCGGAGCGTGCTCAACGCTCTCAACAAAAAACTCCGTGAGGAAAATATTGTTCAGGGAAGCAAGTCAAAAAATTGCTGAAATAAGTAGAAATATAACGGCTTTTATGTTACAATGAAACCGTAGCCGAGGCAAGCGGCTGTAACTGCGCTCGCCTCGATAAAAAAGCTATTTCTTAATTAAAAAAGTTTAAGGAGAAACCACCATGAAAAAAACCAAAAAAGGTATATCCGTTCTTTTGGCGGCTGTTTTTGCGGCAAGTGCGCTCAGCAGCTTTGCGGGAGCGGCGGTAACGGTCAACCCAAACGGTACCGTATTTGAGGCGGAGGACGCAACGCTTTCCGGCGCAGCAGCCGTATCAAATTCAATTTCCGGCTATTCGGGAAGCGGATATGTCGGCGGCTTCACCGAAGCCGGAGCAACCGCAAGATTTACTTTTGATATAGCGAAAGCGGGAAGCTATGATATAATCGTTGCCGCAAACAGTATGGGCAAAGCGGCTTCCGCACAAGTCAATTTGGACGCACCCGCTCTCGAAACAATCGAAATGAGCGCAGTTGACGGCTGGCAGCTTTACACTATTAAAGCAGTTTCAATAACAGAAGGTCAGCACAGAATCCGCATCAGTGCAAAAAGCGGCTCGTTCAGCGTCGATTATTTCAAAATCGTCAAGAGCGAGGGCTTATCCTCCGATACATACAAGCTTGACTATGAGCTTTCAAATCCAAACGCTGACGATAACGCAAAGAGGCTTTTCAGCTATTTGCTCGACAACTACGGCGTAAACGTTATAAGCGGCCAGTACGGTGCTAACGGAAAGGGCGCAAATTCTCCCGAATATGCAACTATTACGAGCGGAACAGGCGAAGCGCCTGCCATTATGGGCTTTGATATGATGGAATATTCTCCGTCAAGACTTCCCCATTTGGGCGGCTATGACAAGCTGTCCATAACGGAAAAGGCAATCGAATGGGCAAAGGATTACGGCGGAATTGTTACCTTCTGCTGGCACTGGACTCCCGACGAACAATATCTGGGCAAAAACAACAAGCCTTGGTACAGCGGATTTTACACGGAAGCCACAACCTTTGATATAAAGGCCGCTATGAGCGGAGAAGACGAATACGGATACAACTCTCTCATCAGGGACATAGACGCAATAGCAGTTGAGCTCCAAAAGCTTGAGGACGCAGGCGTTCCCGTTTTGTGGAGACCTTTGCACGAGGCAAGCGGCGGCTGGTTCTGGTGGGGCACGGACAAGGATTCCTGCATTGAGCTTTGGAAGGTTATGTACGACAGGCTTACAAATTATCACGGTCTCAACAATCTTATTTGGGTATGGAACGGTCAGAAAACAGGCTGGTATCCCGGAGATGAATACGTTGATATTATCGGCGAGGATATTTATGCCGACAGCGGCGACACCTCCTCGCAGTCACGCAGATTTTACCGTGCTATGGAGGACTCTCAGAACAAAATGATTTGCCTTTCGGAGAACGGTGTTATTCCCGATATCGACAATATGCTTGATGACAATATTATGTGGTCATGGTTCAGCACATGGAACGGAAGCTTCATTCAGACAAACGAAAAGCTCTCGGACAAAAGCACGCCTGTTGAGATTATAAAAAAGGTTTATAACCACAGTAGAGTAATCACATTAAGCGAGCTCCCCGACTGGGACTCATATCCCGTTGAGGGCTACGACGGAAAGCCTATCGCAGGCGACGCAAATCTTGATGAAACGGTTGATATTCTCGACATAATAGTCATGAGAAGCTGCATCATAAGCGGCACAGAGCTCAGCGGGCTTGGATTTATTAACGCCGATATCAGCAACGACGGAGAAATCACAATTCTCGACGTTGTTAAAGCAAGGGATATAATCGTAAACTAAATTCGGAAGGACGCTTTAAGTATGTATGATTTTGACGTTGCCGTAGTCGGCGCAGGACACGCAGGCTGTGAGGCTGCGCTTGCCGCCGCAAGGCTCGGCTGCAGGACGGTTATTTTCACAATAAGCCTTGATACAATAGCAAATATGCCCTGCAACCCGTCAATCGGCGGAACAGCCAAGGGACATCTTGTATTTGAAATAGACGCCCTGGGCGGAGAAATGGGACGTGCCGCCGACGCAACAATGATACAAAGCAGAATGTTAAACAGGGGCAAAGGTCCCGCCGTTCACAGCCTTCGTGTTCAGGCTGACAGAATGGCTTACCACTCGTATATGAAGCAGGCTCTTGAAGGCTGCAAAAACCTCTGCATAAAGCAGGCGGAAATCGCCGCGGTGGAAGCCGATGAAAACGGAGCTGTCTGCGCCGTCGTTACAAAGCTCGGTGCAAGGTATACTGTAAAATCCGTTGTAATAGCCGGCGGAACCTACCTTAAAGGGCTTATCCACGTAGGAGAAGGCAGTTACGAAAGCGGTCCCGACAATGTCTGCCCCGCAAATCTCCTTTCCGACAGTCTTAAAAAGCTGGGAGTCGATCTCAGGAGATTTAAAACAGGTACTCCCGCAAGGGTCCACAAAAGAAGCATCGACTTTGACAAAATGGAAAGGCAGTGCGGAGATGAATATATAGTTCCGTTTTCTGGCGATACAAACCGTGACGGGCTCGGCAATGTCCGTGACTGCTATATGACCTATACCAACGCAAAAACTCACGAGGTGATACTTGCAAATCTCCACCGTTCCCCTCTTTATTCGGGCAGGATTGAGGGAATAGGTCCGAGGTACTGTCCCAGCATTGAGGATAAAATCGTCCGCTTTAAGGACAAGGAAAGGCATCAGCTTTTTGTTGAGCCTATGGGGCTTGACACGGACGAATACTATTTGCAGGGAATGTCCTCCTCACTGCCCGAGGACGTCCAGCTTAAGTTTCTGCGTACGATAAAAGGTTTGGAAAGAGTCGAAATCATGCGCCCTGCGTATGCTATCGAATACGACTGCTGTGACCCCACCCAGCTGTATCCCACGCTGGAGTTTAAGGAAATCCCCGGTCTTTACGGAGCAGGTCAGTTCAACGGAAGCAGCGGCTATGAGGAGGCGGCGGCTCAAGGGCTTGTCGCAGGAATAAATGCGGCTCTCAAAATCAAGGGAAAAGCTCCCCTTATACTTGACAGAGCGTCTTCATATATCGGTACCCTTGTTGACGACCTTGTTACAAAGGGCTGCAACGAGCCGTACAGAATGATGACCTCAAGAAGCGAATACAGGCTTGTTTTAAGGCAGGACAACGCCGATACCCGCCTAACCCCCATAGGATACGAAATCGGGCTTATCTCCGAGGAAAGACTCGAAAAGCTCAACAAAAAGCTTTCGGAAATAGACAAGGAAATAGAAAGGCTTAAATCAACAAGCCTTTCCGCCACAGATGAACTTAACGCTTATCTTGAAAGCTCAGGCACCGCAAGACTTACAAGCGGAATAAGAATTTATGAGCTTATAAAACGTCCGCAGGTAAGCTATTTCGGACTTGCTCCCTTTGATAAAAGCCGCCCCGATATTTCAAGAGAAATAGGCGAGCAGGTGGAAATCGCCATTAAATACGAGGGATATATTTCAAAACAGCTTGCGCAAATCGAGCAAATGCGAAGGCTTGAAAAGCGTGTTCTTCCCGAAAATACCGACTATTCAAAAATAAGCGGACTTCGCCTTGAAGCAAGGGAAAAGCTCGGAAAAATAAAGCCGCAGAACATCGGACAGGCATCGAGAATTTCAGGAGTAAGCCCTGCCGATATTTCGGTGCTTATAATATGGCTTTCCCAAAACGGAGGGAGTAAATGTTAGACGAAAAATCGCTGATAAAATATTTTGAGTCCGCAAATCTTCCTCTGGATACGCAGACTGCAGCTCGTCTTTGCGGCTACGCCGAAATGCTTATCGAAAAAAACAAGGTTATGAATTTAACTGCGATAACCGACGACGAGGGCATAGCAATAAAGCATTTTGCAGACAGTATTCTTCCTTTAACCCTGGTTGATTTTCCGCAGAATTCAAAAATCGCCGATGTGGGCACGGGCGCAGGCTTCCCGGGAATCCCAATGTGTATTTACAGAGATGATTTTCATCCCGTTTTGATTGACAGCCTTAAAAAACGTGTGAATTTCTTGGAGGAGGTCTGCGAAAAATATCTTCCGAGCGCCGTATGCGTACACTCCAGAGCGGAGGACGCAGGCAGAGCCGAGGAATACAGAGAGCAGTTTGACGCAGTTGTGGCAAGAGCTGTTGCAAGACTCAATGTGCTCTGCGAATACTGCCTGCCTTTTGTCAAAAAGGGCGGAATGTTCGTTGCTTTAAAAGGGCCTGATTTAAGCGAAGAAGCAAGGCTTGCCGAAAAAGCGGTAAAAATGCTGGGAGCGAGGATTGAAAAAATAATCCCCTATACCCTGCCAAACGGCGAAGGAAGAACCGTTGCGGTTATAAGAAAGATTTCCGACACGCCGAAAAAATTTCCAAGACAAAGCGCAAAAATCGCAAAACAGCCTCTTTAATTTAGAAATTTGCAGCAGCAATACAAAGGAATAACCCCCGACGTTTTGATAAAAATAACGTCGGGGGTGTTTTTATGAACAATATGTATAGCTCCGAAATCCCTATGGGACTCGGAATGGCTCTTGCGCAGAACACGGAAGCAATGAACGCCTTTACGGCAATGAGCGAAGAACAAAAGCAGAAAATCATAGCCAAAACCCACGCAATCATTTCTAAAAAAGAAATGCAGGCTTTTGTAAACAGCATAACAACCGCAGACAAGGCTTAAAAGCCGAGTTACAGCAGTCTGCTATGTAAGAATATCCGAAGAAAAAGCCCGCCGAAAGGCGGGCTTTTTCATTCAAAGTCCTGTGAGGTTACCCATCTGATAAGACTCAACGCCGCTTTTCTTTGTTTAGGCGTCATGCTGTGCAAATCAGAAATGACGGCGTTGTCATACTCGCTTTGTTCAAATTCGTTTGTTGCGCCGAGAAGCAAATCATTCGGCGTTGTTTTTAAAACCGAGCACAGCTTCATCAAAACATCAATGCTCGGAACAGAGGTAGCCCGTTCTATGTTAGAAAGATATTTATCGCTCAGCCCCGCAAGCTCATTTACCTGATATTGCCGCATACCAAGCTCTTTGCGCCGCTTTGCAATTCTTCTGCCAAGTTCCCTGTAATCAACATACATAGAATCACCTCTTGGTATATTGTATAAAGTTTTTCCGATTTTATAAACATATCAAAAGATGAATTTCACTTGACAGTATACTTTTTTCGATGTATAATATAACAAATCCACTTTGTAGTGGAAAAATCAACAAAATCTTTACGGAGGTTAACAATGAAACTAAAAAGAATACTAAGCACGATACTGTCACTGGCTATGTCCGCAAGTTTGATGCTTACTACAATAGCGGTACAATCCGCCGCTTATACGGGGGAGGTTGAAAGCAATGATACCTATGATGCAGCAAATCCGCTCACACTCGGCAGCTCTGTAAAAGGAATGATATCAAATGATTATGACTCTGATTTTTTCGAATTAAAAATTGATAAAAGCGGATATATTGAAATTGAGTTTAATCATAAAGTTTTGACAAATGAAAACGCCAAATGGGCAATCACGGTTTACAAATTCGATAATAAGCTTGAAGAAGTATATAGCGGTATTATGTCAGGCGCAATAACCGGCACAAAGACTCCGAAAATAGGTGTATCATCAGGCATATATTACATTAAAATTGCTAATGGATACGCTTATAATTGCTATGTTAATGATGTTGAATACGAAATGACTCCGTATTTTACAGCTAATGACTATTGGGAATGTGAAAGTAATAATGAATATTCAACCGCAAACCCAATAGAAATTAACAGAGCATACGGCGGATTTATTCAGAATAGTTACGACTCCGATTTTTACGAATTAAAATTTGATAAAAACGGATATATTGAAATTGAGTTTAATCATAAAGTTTTGACAAACGAAAACGCCAAATGGGCAATCACGGTTTACAAATTAAATGACAAGCTTGAAGAAGTATATAGCGGTATTATGTCAGGCGCAATAACCGGCACAAAGA
>JBJESI010000218.1:0-14612 GCA_051882715.1 Oscillospiraceae bacterium | reverse complement strand
ACATTAAAATTGCTAATGGATACGCTTATAATTGCTATGTTAATGATGTTGAATATGAACTTTTAGTAAACGACGGAACGGCGACCTCATCAGATACAGATACGGATATTCCTGCTAATGATGAATCGGGCGATATTGACGGAAGCGGAGTGATTGATATTCTCGATGTTGTTGTAGCAAGATCGTATATAGTAGGCAACGGATGGATTTCTACTGTTCAAATAACAATCGGAGATGTCAATAATGACGGCAAGCTTGATATTCTGGATATTGTAATTCTTCGTTCGCTGATTGTAAACAGTTAAGTTTACTAACAAATTATGCCCCCGCTAAAAATTAAGCGGGGGCTAATTTTTATCCTATAAATATAAAAAAGACAAAGCCCCGGCGGAAACGCCGGGGCAATGCCTTGATAAGAAAGTATAACTTTAAATGGGGATGTCTTGATTTTAAATCGCCGCAGGGAGCTTTAGCCCTCAGTCTTTCAGTAGGGATTAGATTCCCTAATGAAAAGCTGAAACGGAGCCTGCCGCCTTGAGGCGGGGACATCTTGCGGCTTGATTATCAGCCCACTGCGTAAGGAGCGAACATTGAAGGCAAGTCGGCTTCCTTTACGCCGTCAAGTCCAAGCTCGAAGCTGAAATACCGCGCTTTCTTTCCCGAAGCAACGGGATTAAACTCATAATAAACATACACATAGCTCTTATCGTAATCCACAGGCTCGCATTTTCCCGTTTTGGTTACCCATTCAAGAGCCTCGGGCTTATATTCTGTCTTATTTGAGAAATTATAGCCATACTCGTTTATTGTTGTCCTTGTATAGGTTTCATCAGTAATTGCGTCGGTTTCGTTTACCTCTGTCATCAGGTAGATTTGCATATTGCCGCTCATTTCATAATCCGGGTCCGCAAGGCATTCTTTTATACCCTTAAGCTCCTCGTCAACCATTTCCTTAGTATGAGCCTTCTCGTATTCGTAAATCTTTTTGCAGGTTTCCGGGAATACGGAGCTTTTTACCCAAATATCGGTTTCCTTGCCCTTTTCATCGGCATAAATGCTTAATATATACCACATTTCGTCCGACCGAATCGACTGGTCGCCGTTAAAGTATTCGTAAACTTTTTCAAATCCTAATTTGTCATACTCCGTCTTAAGGGTATTGTAAATATCCTTCTTCTCGTCGGTGGTAAACTCCACGTTTGAATAAGACAGCTCAACAGCGCCGTTCACGGAATCGGGGAAGACGGACCAAATTTTCCTGTATTCCTCGTTCTTTGAAAGGAGAGAGGTAATTTCTGCGGAATCCTTTCTGTTTAAATAAATACTTCTGTATTTCGTGCCCTCTTTGGAATTTATCTTCACATTGAACAGCTGGTATTCTTCGACCATTGTGTTTGTTTCCTCATCCGTGTATGCAGCAGAGAACTTAGAATAGTATACATCGGGATAATTCTTATATGTGTCGATACATTTTTTAAGGCTTTTTGAAATTATTTCGTTGACCTTTGCGTCTTTTATTTCAACAGCCTCGCTTTTCTTTCCGAGAAGGTCGGTAAACATCTGGGAATCCGAATAGTAATCATTATTGCCCGATGTGGACATTATCGAAACGCTGTTTATTTCGGAGGCGTCGGGATTGAATTTCAAAGTCATTGAATCAATTACGTTCATTCCGCCTATCATCGCTATATTAAGAAGAGCCACAACGATAAGCCCGGGAGTTGCTCCGATGAGATTTTTCAGCTTCTTTGTTGTTAAAATCTCATAGAGATAGTAGATAATAACTCCAACTGCGTAAACAATTATATATGCAAATTTATCGATCTCGTAGCCGCTGTGAATATCCGTAAACAGGATTGTTGTTACCGCCGCACCGTAAACCGTTCCGATGATAATTCTGTAAACATTCTGCAAAAACTTGCTGGGCGCAGAAAGAGTAGCCGTTTCGCTTTTTCTTGTGTTAAATGCGATTATACCGAGCACTACCATTATAAGCGCAACAACGATAGTATAAATGCAGGAAGAAGTACTTGTTAAGATTTCTCCGAGGTCGAATCTGATATAGAGCATTTCGCTCAAAAATCCGTTCATAACAACGCCCACAGGGATATTTAGATTATTTGAAATAAGGGGCATTATCTTGTCGGAAATCAAAAGCGGATTAACCTGTGTAAGAGCCGTTGCAAACAGGGTGAGAATAAATCTCGGAACAAAGATAATAAGCAATGTAAGAATGGAGTTTGTAAGTAATGTTCCCGAAAGAGAAGCGCCGATTGTAGCGGCAGCGGCAACAAGCACTCCGCCCACAAAGCAGTTAAGGGCTATTTTAATAAATGTCATGGGAACTATCGTAAAGAATTTGCCGAGAATAGAATATGTGATAATTCCCACAATGGTAGGAGCCGCAACCGCAGCAGCGAGCCATGTTACTACCGAAGCAAAGAAGCTTAAATAGATGCAGGTTCTTGTGTACGGAAGCGAATGGTAAAAGTCCGAGCTGTTCCTTTTATTGAGGAATTTAAACATGGAAAAGGTAAGCAGTGGCGCCACAAGAATAAATGCCATAATCAAAAAGCCCATAGTATTTACTCCGTTGACTATTTGAGGAGTATATGTGCTTAAATCGAAATTAGGCCTGCTCATTTTGCTTACCGCCGTATAAACCGGAGCTATTACAGTGCCCAAAGAAAACAGCACGGTAAACAGTATTCCCACCAGCCTAATTTGCTTTAATCCGTCCTTATAAAGTCCGAAGCTGAAAATTTTCTTATTCATTTTTTAGCCTCCTAATCAAGATTGAACGAGTAACCGAGGGCTTCCATCTCGTAGGTAAATACCTCTTCAAGAGAAAGCGGAAGTACGTCCATAATGGTGGGATTCATCGCTCTAAGCTTTGCGACGGTAGCCTCCCTGTCGCCTCTTACTATCATATTGGAAACAGAGCCGTGCTTTGTAAAATGAAGAATGTCGATTCCGTCAAAACGGCTTCTGTCATACTCGTCCATAAATGCAATCTGAATTTTAAACTGCGCTGTTTTAAGATTTTGAATATCGCTTTCAACAACAAGTCCGCCCTTGTGAAGCAAAGCAAGCTGGTCGCAGGTATCTTCAAGCTCGCGAAGCGAATGAGAGGTGATTATTGCGGAAGCATTACGCTCCATTACATCGTCGCATATTAGGTTTTTTACAAGGTTTCTCATTACGGGGTCGAGTCCGTCAAAGGTCTCGTCAAAGAAAATATAATCCGGTCTTGTAGCAAGCGCAAGAATGGTCGCCGCCTGCCTTTTCATACCCTTTGAAAAAGAATTGACGGGCTTTTTCGGGTCAAGCCCGAAGGTTGAGGTAAGCTCCTTGTATCTGTCCATGTCAAAATGAGAATAAAATGACTTATACATATCCGCCATTCTGTTCATTGACGCGCCGTTTATGAAGTACAGCTCGTCTGGAACATAAGCCATTCTCTTTTTTACCTCAGGGTTGTTCCAGACGGGCTTTCCGTCTATTGTTATTTCTCCCGAGGTGGGTTTGTAAACCCCCGTTATTATCCTTAAAAATGTGGATTTTCCCGCTCCGTTCGAGCCTACCATACCGTAAATACAGCCGTCGTTTATAGTACAGGTCAGCTTTTCAAGAGCCGTAAAATCATCAAATTTTTTCGTTAAATCTACCGCTTGTATCATAAAATTTACTCCTTTCTGCCCTTATTAACCTTTTCGTATGCCTCTTCAATGCAGTTTATGACTTTTTCTTTGGGTATTCCAGCCATTGCGATTTGCTCTATGGTTTCGGATAATGCGTCAAGCTCTGCAAGACGGTCCTTTCCGAGAATTTCAAGAGCGTTCTCGCAAACAAAGTAGCCCTTTCCCGGAACTGCCTTGATAACGCCCTTGCTGTCAAGGTCCGAATATGCTTTCAGTATTGTTCTCGGGTTTACCGAATGCTCCAAAGCAAGCCCTCTCACCGACGGAATCTGCTCTCCGGGAGGGATAGCTCCTATCAGTATGAATTTTTCCAGCTGTTCAATCACCTGTTCATAAACAGGAACTCTTGACAACGGGTCTATTTGAAACATATTGCACCTCCGTTTCAGCTGTTGTATGTGTCCTACAACACGTACAGTTTATATTCGTTTCTTAGTTTTGTCAAGTACTTTTATAAAAAATTCCCTGAATAATTTGCACAAATTTTATTATTATAAATTGTCATTTCCTACAAAGCCCTTGAAAATCGGCAGTATTACTGATAAAATAAAGATATATCATGATAAAGGAGAAGCCCTATGCCTATATTTGATTCATGGAGCAGTCAGTACAAAACAAAATTCGGCGCAATCCCCTGCGGCACTGCCTGCGAGTTTTATATTGATTTGAACTATACGGGAGCTTTTTCGCCCACAATGCTTATTTCCCACCCAGACGGCGGCAATTCGTATATTGATATGGAATACTGCGGCGGCGGAAAATTCAAGGCGGCGTTTACCCCGCAAAAAACCGGGCTGTACTTTTATCACTTTGACGCAACCGTTATGGGGCAAAGAAAGCATATAACCAAAAAGAACGGACATTTCGGGGATTTTGACGCGAGCGGAAACGATTTTCAGCTTACGGTATACGATGAAAATTATAAAACCCCTGATTTTATCAAGGGCAAAACAATGTATCAGATTTTTCCCGACCGATTTTTCAAAAGCGGAAAGACTCACGAAAACGTTCCCGCAGACCGAGAACTGAGAACGGACTGGGGCGGCGTGCCTAATTTCCGTCCCGACAGCAGCGGACAGGTTACAAACAACGATTATTTCGGCGGAGATCTTGCGGGGATTGAGGAAAAGCTCGGCTATATAAAAAGTCTCGGAGTATCCTGCATCTACCTCAACCCGATTTTTGAGGCCCACGAAAATCACCGATACAACACGGCGGATTACAGCAAAATCGACCCTCTCCTCGGCACGGAGGCGGATTTTAAACAGCTCTGTAAAAAAGCGTCGGAGCTTGGCATAAGAATAATCCTCGACGGAGTTTTCAGTCACACAGGCGCAGACAGCGTTTACTTTAACAAAAGCAACAGGTATAACAGCGTGGGAGCCTACAACTCTCAGGAAAGCCCGTATTATTCGTGGTACAATTTCTACAACTATCCCGACAGATACGAGTCATGGTGGGGATTTCCCACACTTCCCAACGTTAAGGAAACCGACCCTGCCTATCTTGAATATATCTGCGGCGAAAACGGTATCCTCGCACACTGGCTGAAAGCGGGCGCGTCGGGCTTCAGGCTTGATGTTGCAGACGAGCTTCCCGACGGCTTTCTTGATGAGTTGAGAAAGCGTATTAAGAACTGCGGAGAGGAAAACCTCATCATCGGCGAAGTATGGGAGGACGCCTCCAACAAGGAAAGCTACGGCAAGCGCAGAAAATACCTTCTCGGCGGACAGCTTGACGGAGTTATGAATTACCCGTTTAAGGAGGCTATCCTCGATTATATGACAAATGCGGACGGCGAGGATTTTACAAAGCGGATTATGTCAATTGTGGAAAACTATCCGAAGCCGTCAGTGGATGTGCTTATGAATTCGCTTTCAACCCATGATACCGCAAGAGCCATTACGGCTATTATGAGAAGAAACCGCACCGAGCCCTCAAAAGAGGAGCAAAGCGTTTCCGTTCTCAGCGAAAGCGAATACGAAACGGGAATAAAGCTTATGAAATGCGCCACCGTTCTGCAATTTTTCCTGCCGGGAGTTCCGTGCATATATTACGGCGACGAAATCGGAATGCAGGGCTGGAAGGACCCGTTTAACCGCCGATGCTTTGATTGGGGAAAGGAAAATGAGGAAATTCTTGAGTTCACAAAAGAAGTCTCAGAAATCCGCAATTCCCATCCCTGCCTTGCAAAGGGCAAATATATACCCGTGCTTTCCACGGGCAACACGAATATCTTTATGCGCTACGACGACGAGCTGGGCGAGGGACTGCTTATTTACCTCAACAAGAGTCATTTTTCTCAGGAATTTTTGCCTACCTGCGGGCTTATGGGGGACTACACCGCCGAAAAGCTTATACGCGGCAAATATTTCGGGGATAAAATTGTTGTAGAGCCTTTTGATTACGCCGTATTTGAAACAGTAAAAAAATCATAGCAAAAATTATCCGCCGGGCGCTTGCCCGACGGATTAAGGCTGCCGACAAACCCACGCACCGCAAAATTTGTTAAAGAATGTTTTTGATGTTCTCTAAGCCGTGTGCGGCATCGGCAAATAAAGTATTTGTGCGGCGGACATCCGCCGCATTTTGCTTTCTTCGTCAAGCGGCGCTCGGAGTACCACCGTACGCCTATCGCACCGCTTTCCTCGACTGCGAGGCTTATATGCCAGCCTGCTGCTTGTCGAAAAATACTTTTTCGACAAGCAGTATCCGCCGGGCGCTTGCCCGACGGATTTTTCATACACTTTAATTTTTCAGCATTTCAAGTACAATTTCGCTTGCACGGACGGCGGCTTTGTTTTCAAGCTCGTCGGGATCAACCGTGCTTTCCTCGTCTGCATTATCGGAAATGCTCCGTATTGAAAGAAAAGGAATATCGTTGCGATAACAGCACATTGCGACCGAAACAGTTTCCATATCAACCGCAAGAGGAGAATAATCGGATATGATTTTATTTTTCATTGCAGTATCCGTTACATAGATATCGCCTGAGGCGATAAGCCCCGTATAAGCGGAAATTCCGAGTCTTTCGCAAGCCGAAGCCGCCGCTTTGCGAAGCTCTGCGTCTGTTTCAAAATAAACTCTGTTGGGTGTGTATTTTTCCATAAGAAAATCTGCAATATCATGATTAACGCATTTATCGGCAATTATCACGTCAAGTATTTTGATGTCTTTTCCGACTCCGCCCGCAACGCCTGAATTTATCACAGCCTCAGCGCCGAACTCAGAAATCAAAAGCTGTGCGGCTATTGCCGAATTTGCCTTTCCCACTCCGCAAGCCACCATTACAAGCTTGTAATTTCCGTAATATGCGGTTATAAAATCGTATTTCGCTTCATGAGCTGTACTATACTCCCCTGTTTTTTCTATAAAAGGAGTCAGCTCCTTCGGCATTGCAACAAGTATTCCGATAGTTTTCATTATTAATTGCCTTCCGATGAATAAGTCTGTACGGACAGGATTTTCATTGAATTTCCGTCCTTTTGAATGGTATATTTCATATACTTTTCCGGAGCGGGCATATTGTCCTCATCCGGAGAAAGCCAGTAATGCCCCGGCGCCATATATCCGACTTTAAGCGTGTAGACCGAGCCGCTCTCCTCAAACTCCTCAACATAAGGAGAATACGGGAGATATTTCGGCGAGGACGGAACCTTGTAGCACTTTGTCTGCTCGTCGTACGGAAAAGACAGCTCGTAATCGCCTACTGTTTCGTGCGTCAAGGAAATATCGTTTCCGAAAAGCTTCTTTGCCGACGCTTCCACATCAATATACGGAACCATTATATTGGTTCCGTCCTGAGTGTATTTAGAGGTATCTCCGCCCAAAATAATATCCCAGACCGACGCAGTTATAACCGTTGAATTCGGAAGCTTATCAACCGAGTCAAAGGCTGGTGCGTCCACAACAACCACGGGATAAATGTACTCGGCAAACTCATTTTTTAGATAAGTTCTGTCAGCCACATTGTTTATTATACCGAAAGTGAATTTTAAGGTGGAAACAAGACCTATTGCCGCAAGAATTATCACGATAAGCCCGACAACCACATCCAATGTTCTGTGAGACGAAGCCTTTTCCTGCTTTTCCTCAGGCAAGGTTTGGTCAATATCACGGTCGTCGTCATCAAACGCTTCATCAAAAGCATGTTTTAACGAGCTTGCTTTCTTTGTAAAATCAAAATCTTTGTTCACAAAACCGCTCCTCAGCCTGCAACGGGACTAAGCTCTAAAATATCGCCCGTAACAGCGTCGACCTCAAAATCGTAGTGCCCCTCCTCAGTGTTAATCCTGCCTGTATAAACGGGAGGATCGGCAAATTCGTCCAAATATATCGAATTTACCGCAAGCATGGGAAATCGCTCTCTGAGGACATTTTTAACGCTGCTTTCGCCGATAAAATCAATTTCCGTATCCGTTTCGGTTGAAGGCTTCTTAAATTCTGTATCCGTAGATACATCGGTGTCCTTATCTTTTTCGCTGTCGCCGAAGGGAGTTTTAAGCCACCACAGCGTCTGCCCCGTATAAGCGTCAAGCTTAAAATCATATCTTGCCCTGTCGTTTTCCATGGAGCCCGAATACGATACCTCGTCCTCCGTCTCAACAAGTGAAATTTCCGTGATAACAGCGTCCGGTATTATAGCTCCCAGTCTTGCCTCAATCTGGTCCTGAGTAAGCATTGTTTTCTTACAGCCGCAAAACAAAGCAGCAATGCAAGCCACTGAAATTGCCAAAAATCTTTTCATATCAGCTTACCTCTACTGAGCGACCGCATTATCGGCAATGAAGCTCTGAACCTTTTCGATGTATGCCACTGCGATGACCTTGTCAAGTCCAACCTGTTCAACAAGCGCCTCGGCGGATTCATAGCCTCTCTGCTCGGCAAATTCCTCGCATTTAGCAACGAACTCCTCGCCCGTAAATTCGAGCTTTTCCGCTCTTGCAACAGCAATAGCGACCATTTCCTCTTTGACTCCCTGCTCGGCAGTGTTTTTTGCCTCGGCGTAGAACTGGTCCTCGGTCATTCCGAGATACTGCGAAAGAAAGTCTGTAAACTCGGCATTGTATGACTGCGCATAGCTTGTATAGGTGGTAACTATCTGATTGTAGTAGCGCTGATACTCGTCCTCGGGATATGAGGATACCTGAGCAGCGGAAACAACTGTCTTCCAACAGTCGTTTATCTTGGTATTTTGCGCCTCTGTTTTTTTGCTCTCGGCAAGAGATGTTTTAAGATACTCCTTATATGCGTCAACCGTGTCATACTCGGAAATCTCTTTTACATTCTCGTTTGTAAGCTCGGGATAGATTGTTTCCGTAATGGAATTAACAGTTACGTTGAAAACAACGTCCTTGCCGTTAAGGTCCTGCTTGCCGTAGTTTTCGGGGAATTTAAGGTTAAGCGCAACGGTTTCGCCAAGGGAAACCCCCACGAGTCCTTCCTCAAAGCCTTCAATAAACTTACCGCTGCCAAGCTCAAGAAGATAGTTTGAAGCAGTTCCGCCCTGGAAAGCCACTCCGTCAAGCAAGCCCTCAAAGTCGATATTTACGGTATCGCCCATCTGAGCGGGACGTCCAGTCACATCGGCGGAGCTTGAAAGTCCCGCACTGCTCATTGCGGATTTAACGGCGTTTTCAATGTCGCTGTCGGTAACCTCTTCGGAAGCAGGGGTATACTTAACGCCCTTGTATTCTCCTAAGGTGATATACTTGTCCAGCTTGTAGTCATAAGCCTTGTTGTAATAGCTTTTTTTGCCGATATCGGCGTAATCGGGCAAATCAGAGTTGCTCTTTGAGCAGGCGCAAAGCGAAAATGCCGTAATCGCCGCAAGTCCTGCCGCAGCAAGTTTTTTAATATTCATTTTGTTCTCCGTTCAAATTTAAAATCTTATTAGCAGTATAACACACATTTATCCCATTTTCAAGAATTATTGCCGAAAATAATCTCACACAGCTCCCGTGGGGAATCTGCTATTACCGAAGCGCCCATGCTTTTCAGAAATTCCTTTTTCCTAAATCCCCAAGAAACACAGATAAAAGGGAGCTTGGAATTTCGGGCAGTCTGAATATCAACCTCAGAATCTCCCACATACACGGTGGTTTCGGGGCTTGCTCCGAGAAGCTCCATTGCGTATTTTACAGGAGCGGGGTCAGGCTTATTGGCACGTTCGGGGCTTGAGCCGACAACAACGTCAAGCAAGCCGCCGAAAAATCGGCCGCAAATATCCTCAGCGGCGCTCTGAAATTTATTTGTAACAACAGCAGTTTTAATCCCCTTTTTCCTGATATTTTCTATCGCCTCGCAGACGCCGTCGTAAGGTCTTGTTTTAACAACGGAATGTTCCGAATAATATTCCTTAAAGCAGGCGAGTACTTGCGAAAAAGCTTCCTCTCCGCAGTTTTCGGGGACGGAGCTCCTTACAAGTCTTTCAACGCCGTTGCCCACAAAGCTTAAAATCTCTTCAAGGCTTCTTTCTTTGTATCCGAATTTTTTAAGCGCAAAGTTTACTGCGTCCATTAAATCCTCGATGGTATTCATAAGAGTACCGTCAAGGTCAAAAATAACTGTTTCTGTCATATAAATCACTTCCATGTTACAGTATATCAGATTTTATTCTTCAAAGCAACAACTAATGTTTTTCAAAAGTAAATCCGCCCCGAAATTTCGGGGCGGTCAGCTTGTCTCTTTACTGAGCGGAATTTGACGAGGTCAATCCGTCAATGTTAAGTATTGACGCTCCGCCGGTTGCATAGGGAAGCTCGCCGTTCCACTTTTGTATCTTCTGATATTCTACTACCGAATCTGTAAGAGAAGCGGCAATCTTCTGGTTTGCCTGAGCCTCTGCCTCGGCGGTTGTCAAGGTTGCCTCGGCTTGAGCTTCGGCTGCGATTTTCTTTTTCTGCGCCTCTGCCTCGGCAATTACAATCTGCTCCTCCTGCTCGGTCTTGGTCTTTAAGAGGTTTTGCTCCGCAACCTGCTTTGCCTCTATCGCCTGATTGAATTCTGCGGAGAAATCAAAGTTTACAATATTGAACTTATCAATGGTTATTCCGTAGGAGCTTACCTTTTCGGAAAGCGTGGATTTGATTTCTTCTCCCACTGCGGCGCGCTCGGTGATGAGCTCTTCGGCGGTATATTTTGCGCTGATTGACTTCATGCTCTCCTGAACGGCGGGGAGAAGCACTACCGATTCATAATCTCTGCCGATGTTGCGGTAAATGCCTGCGCTGGCGTCGGAATTGATTCGGTAGTTTACCGCAATGCTTGAGGAAACGCTCTGGAGGTCCTTGGAAACCGCATTTGCGTCAACCTCGGTTTTCTGAATTTTATTGCTGATTACAGCGACCTTCTGAATGAAGGGGATTTTAAAGTTAAGTCCCTCTGTCATAACACGGTCTGATACCTTGCCGAAGGTCAGCACAACGCCCGTACTGCCCGCAGGTACAATCTGAATTGACGATACGATTATAGCAATTACTGCGACAAAAGCGATAACTGCTGCTGTAACTTTTACGGGATTTAATGGTTTTTTCATAGCTTTGTCCTTTCTAAAGTTCGCCTAAAAGCTTATTCGCCGAATCCTTTATACGGCTTGATAAATAAGCCAAGGTCATTATGTTAAGTGCCTTTTCAAGTCTTTCTCTTGCTCCTTTAACAGGCTCTGTGTAATTTTCCGTTTCACGCTTCACAAGGGAGGATATGAAGTCTTCATCGAAGCTTTTTTTGTCGTCGCAGGCAAATACTATCCTGCAAAATCTCGAATAAAGCTCCATGTCTGTTATGATATCATCGGATTCGTCCTCCACCTCGCCGTTGATGTAGCTCATAAGACGGGGTATCTTATCAAGCGGCAACGCTCCCCGAAGGCAGTTTATAAGGATTATCCGCATGAGCTGACGCTCTTTGTAAAGCTTGTCCCTGGGATTTGCAACCCACCCTCGCCTTATCCAGTTCTGCACGGTTGAGCCCTCAAGCCCCGTCAGATTTCTCAGCTGGGCAAGCGTAAGTCCGCCGGTTACCTCAAGAACAGAGGAAATCTGCTTTGTGGGATTATTTTTGTTGTTTTGAGATATTTCCTGAACCGTGCCCGGTAAGAACTCCATCAAATCTCCTCCGTTCATATTTCAAATAAAAGTCTTGCCTATGCCGCCGTCATGCTCAGTAAAGCGCCGCAGATACAAAAGCGGCAGCGACATACAGTACCATTATTACAGCAAAAATCACTATGCCTACAATAAGCGCAATTTTAGAAGTTTTCTTTGCTTTCAGATAGCCGTTAAGGTCACGGTTAAGATAGGCTGTATTTGCCTTTTCGGTGTAAATAAGCCCGATAACGCCGCAGATTGTGTTGAAGCACAAAATCTCAAGTATGCTGAGTATCATGTACAAGGTATGGTTGAAAGGAGGTACCTGCTGCATATTATCCTGATAATAGGGCTGCTGATATCCGTTATACATCTGATTCTGCTGATAGTAGGCTTGATTGGGCTGCTGATAGTTCTGATTAGTCTGCTGATATCCGCCGTTCTGAGGATTTACAGGCTGTGTGTAGGTCTGACCGTCGGGAGCCGTAAAGCTTTGATTAACAGTCTCCGCCTCGGTGTTGATAACATCGTTTCCCGCACAGTATCCGCATACTCCGTCGGGCGAGGTGATTTCACGTCCGCATTTCTGACAATACATAATTTTCTCTCCTTAATAATAATATTTGAAGTGTATTGCGCTGATTTTTTTGCTGTGATTTGATTTTATCACACAATCATTTGATTGTCAATAGCAATTTAGAAAATATTTAATATTTTTATTTGAAAATTTAAGCAATCTATCGAATTATTCGCAAAATCATATATCTATATCGTTGAAAATTTCCCCGTGAAGCGTAAAATGGTTCTTTTTATAATCAATAAGGCCGTCCTTTTTCATTTTGGAAAGCTCTGCGGAAACTGCGCTGCGGTCGGCGGCGAGATAATCCGCCATTTCCTGACGGTCAAAGGGTATATTAAACTCACGGCTTCTGTTCTTTCTGCCCTGCTCCGCAAGAAAGGAAATAATTTTTCCCCTAAGAGAATGCTGGGATATGTGGCGGAGCTTATTTGTCAAATTCAGGTTTTTCTCGGACATCAGACCGATAAGGTTATACATCAGCTGGCGGTGAGCAAGACAATAATTGTCACAGCCCCACATCAGCTTTTTTGCATCAATAAGCAAAACCTCGCTGTCATCATCGGCGATTACAAAAAGGTCGTCGATATAGTCAGGCACGGTAACCCCCAAGCCGAATATTTCGTTCTTGTCGATGCAGGAAATAACGCACCTGTTGCCGAACGCGTCGTCTCTTACGGCAAAAGCTCTCCCCGTAAGCACAATTCCGAGCTTCGGCTTTTTATCCGCCGAGGTGATAATTACATTACCCTTTTTAAAAACGCAGTCTTCCGCTCCCGTGCAGGCAAGTATTTTTCTGACCTCCTGTTCTTCAATATGCTTGAACAGCGGCGAATTCATATATTTTTCCATAAAATCAGCCTCCTGAAATTTCGTTGTAATAACAACCGATTTTTCATTTATTATATATTATAATTAGGTTAAAATCAATAGAGGGAGGCAGAATATGAACGGTATTATTGATGAAAAATCTTTATTCAAAATTCCCTACGGTCTTTATGTTCTCACGTCAAACGACGGCGAAAAAGATAACGGCTGTATAATAAACACCGTTATGCAGGTCACAAACAAGCCCAACAGAATTTCTATTGCGGTAAACAAGCTGAATTTTACTCACGATATGATTAAAAAAAGCGGCGTTTTTAATGTTTCCGTTCTCACGGAAAGCGTTCCGTTTTCGGTATTTGAGCGTTTCGGCTTCAAAAGCGGAAAGGATACCGATAAATTCGCAGGCTTTGAGCATACCGCAGTTTCGCAAAACGGCTTGAAATATCTCACCGCTTACACAAATGCGCTTATAAGCGGAAAAGTGGTTTCTTCAGAGGACTGCGGAACTCACACCGTGTTCATTGCAGATGTGACTCAGGCTGAAATTCTTTCCGATGAAAAATCCGTTACCTACGACTACTATTTTGCTAATATCAAGCCAAAGCCCGCAGTCAGCGAAAGCAAGAAGAAGCGGTATGTATGCAAAATCTGCGGATATGTGTACGAGGGAGACGAGCTTCCCGATGATTTTATCTGCCCGCTTTGCAAACACGGCGCAGAGGACTTTGAGCTTGTAGAATAAATTTTATAAAGGAGAAACCGGAAATGAAATTTTTTATTTGCGATCACTGTAAAAACGTTATTACTTTTTTGAAAGATGCGGGAGCGCCCGTTTCCTGCTGCGGCGAAAAAATGAAAGAGCTTATTGCAAACACAACCGACGCCGCAACGGAAAAGCACGTGCCCGTTGTTGAAATTGCAGACGGAAAGGTAAGCGTTAATGTCGGTTCCGTTTCACATCCCCAGTCGGAGGAGCATCTCATCGAGTGGATTTGTCTTGAGACTGCAAACGGAGTTCAGTTCAAAAAGCTTTCGGCGTCAGACAAGCCCGAAGCTGAATTCCCGATTTGCCCCGATGATGAAGTTAAGGCCGTTTATGCTTACTGCAATCTTCACGGTCTTTGGAAAGCATAATAAAAATCATAATAAAGGAGGAAAAACACAATGAAATACGCATGCGATATCTGCGGATGGGTTTATGACGAGGAAAAGGGTATGCCCGAAAAAGGAATTGCTCCCGGAACAAAGTTTGAGGATCTTCCCGACGATTTTGAATGTGAGCTTTGCGGCGCAGGAAAAGATTCTTTTTCCGCTCAGTAATCTAAGCCAAACAGAAGAAATGCCTTCCCGAATGAGCAGGTTTCTTAAGGACAGTTATCTAAAACTTCATAAGAATTTGGCACACAAATTCCCTGCTTG
>JBJESI010000217.1:0-5977 GCA_051882715.1 Oscillospiraceae bacterium | reverse complement strand
ATAAATTCCTGATTCGGATGTTTTCTTCCGCCCTGAGGAGGTACATTTGACACAGTGCCCTCTATTATCTTGAGAAGCGCCTGCTGAACACCCTCTCCGCTTACATCACGGGTGATGGAGGTATTCTCCGAGCGGCGCGAAATCTTATCAATTTCGTCAATATAGATTATTCCGTGTTCCGCAGCCGGTATATCAAAATCAGCCGCCTGTATAAGCCGAAGCAGAACATTTTCAACATCCTCGCCCACATAGCCTGCCTCTGTAAGAGTTGTGGCATCCGCTATTGCAAACGGAACTTTCAGAATTTTCGCCAAGGTCTGAGCTAAAAGCGTTTTACCTACGCCAGTAGGTCCGAGTAAAAGGACATTGCTTTTTTGGAGCTCTACATCATCGGCTGAATCGTGCAAAATTCTCTTGTAATGATTATATACCGATACCGCAAGAGTTCTTTTAGCCTCATCCTGACCGATTATATATTCATCAAGGGTCTTTTTGATTTCGATGGGCTTCATAATAGTTTCCATATCGAAATCGCCTTGATAGCTGTCGGAATAAGGGAGTAAATCTCCGTCGGCAACAAGCATTTCATAGCACGTAGCTACGCACTCATCGCAGATAAAAGAACCTCTTCCGTACAAAAGACGGCCTGCCTGCCTTTCTGATTTCCCGCAGAAATTGCACTTGGGAGTCTTGTTGCTGTCTTCAATATTGCTCATTTTTTCCTCCGCTACACACTAATCTCTATGTGTAAGGATTTTGTCAATCAAGCCGTATTCAAGAGCTTCCTCGGCAGTAAGATAGTTATCGCGCTCTGTATCTGCCGCAACCTGTTCAACCGGCTTGCCTGTGTTCTCGGACAAAATCTCAGTCAATCTTTTCTTTATTCTTATCAGATGATCTGTGTGGATTTTAATATCTGTCGCCTGTCCCGAAAGCCCGTCGCCGCCGATTAAAGGCTGATGAATCATTATTTCACTGTTGGGCAGAGCAAATCTCTTGCCCTTTGTGCCGGATGAGAGAAGAAACGCTCCCATTGAAGCGGCCATACCCACGCAGAATGTAACAACATCGCATTTGATGTAGTTCATCGTGTCGTATATAGCCATTCCCGCGCTTATTGAACCGCCCGGGCTGTTAATGTAAAGGTGGATGTCCTTGTCGGGATCCTGACCTTCCAAAAACAAAAGCTGTGCGATTACAACGCTGGCAGAAGCATCTGTAACTGCTTCATGCAACATAATGATTCTGTCGTTTAACAGACGAGAGTAAATATCATACGCTCTTTCGCCTCTGCTTGTCTGTTCAATGACGGTTGGAACTAAGCTCACTATTATTCCTCCTTAGCTGCTGTGCTCTTCTTTGTAGGAGCCTTTCTGATTTTTGCCTCTGATTTAACAAGCTCAAATGCTCTGCCTGAGCAAATGTCTTTCTTTATTCCGTCAACAGGAATGTGTTCCTTAGCTTCTTCAACAGTTACACTGTAAGCTGTTGCAAGTTTCTTGTACTCTTCCTCAACGTCTTCATCAGTAACTTCAAAGTTTTCAAGTGCTGAAATCTTTTCAAGAGCAAGGCGAAGCTTAACCTGCTTCTCAGCTCTTTCCTTATTGATTTCCTTGAATTTTTCAATATCCATGCCCATATAACCAAGATACTGCTCAAGACCGATACCCTGATGTGAGAGTCTGTGTGCAAAATCGTGAACGATTTCGTTAAGCTCGTTCTCGTACATTACTTCGGGGATTTCTCCGCCTACAAGACCGACGATTGCATCAATGAGCTTGTTCTCGATATCCTGCTCTGTTTCTCTCTGGAATTCTTCTTCTTTTTTCTTTGTAATATCTGCTTTGAGTTCGTCAAGAGTGTCAAATCCCTTATCCTTTGCGAATTCATCGTCAGCTTCGGGGAGCTCTTTTCTCTTAATCTCGTGAAGCTTGATTTTGAATACGGCGTCTGCGCCTGCAAGCTCTGCTGCATGATATTCCTCGGGGAACTTAACGTTTACGTCAAACTCTTCTCCTGCCTTGTGGCCTACCATCTGATCTTCAAATCCGGGAATGAACTGGCCTGAGCCGATTTCAAGCTCGAATTTTTCGGCTTTTCCGCCTTCAAAAGGAACTCCGTCCTTGTATCCGTCAAAATCAAATACAGCGATGTCGCCGTTTTCGATTGCTCCGTCTTCTATAGTGAGAAGTCTTGCGGACTGATCTCTCATTTTATTAAGCTCTTCGTCGATGATTTCATCTGTTACAGTATTGACCTTTTTGGTAATTTTTATACCTTTGTATTCACCAAGCTCAATATCGGGTTTAACTGTGCAAACCGCCTTGAATTCAACGCCGTCAGCCTTTGAAATAGATGTTACCTCTGTTTCGGGAGCGGTAACAATTTCAAGTCCTGCTTCGGTAATTGCTTCCTCAAGAACGATAGGATAAACATAATTTACCGCATCATCAAAGAATACTTCCTCACCGTACAATTTCTCAATCATCTTGCGGGGAGCTTTGCCTTTTCTGAAGCCCTGAACATTTATTTTGTTCTTGTTCTTTTTGTAGGCATAATTAAGACCTTCTTCAAAAAGCTCAGCGCTTGCCGTGACGATCAATTCGTACTTGTTTGTTTCGATTTTGTTTGATGATTTTAAACTCATTTTCTTATTCCTCCAAATATTAAGCTTTCGCTTTAATTCAAATTTAAACCATACTATTAATTATAACATAAGTTTAAGTGTTTTTCCATATTATTTTTAAATTTTTTTCAGTTTTCTATTAAATAAGGCGAGAAATTCAGATAGTCGCTTGAGATAAGCCTGTAATCAATACCGTCGCAAACTCCGTTGAAGGCGTGATAACAGCCTTTTCCGTGAACGTGACCGTAAAAACAACGCTTAATATTGTATTTTTGCAGTACATCTATGATACTGTAATTTCTGTCCTCGGCAAAAATCGGCGGATAATGCAAAAATACTATCTTTTCCGCATCGGGGTCGGCTGATTTAATCGACATTTCAAGTCTGAGCGCTTCCCTTGCAAGAACCTTTGCGTCAGCCGGTTCTCCGTTTTCGCTTATCCAGCCTCGTGTTCCGCAAATTGCCTTATCACCGTAAGAAAAAGAATTGTTTTGAAGTATCTCTACGCTTGATATGCCGTTTTCGGCAAACATCTGCTGAATTTTGTTCTTGGTAGTCCACCAAAAGTCATGATTGCCCTTTAAAATTATTTTTTTTCCGTTTAATTTCTCTATAAATTTAAAATCGGCAACAGCTTCTTTTATTGACATCGCCCATGAAATATCGCCCGCTATAACAACGGTATCATCCGGCTTAACCTTTGCCTGCCATTCTTTTTCGAGCCTCGTCTGATAGTCATACCAGCCCTCGAAAACATCCATCGGCTTATCAACGCCGAAAGACAAATGCAAATCTCCGATTGCAAATAAAGACATTCGCATCTTCCTTCCCTGAATAATTTCTTAAAGCCTGCAAAAAATATTATCGGCTATTCAGCTAATATATTTTTGGAGGCTTTAATTATGGACAATAATGTTAAAAAAGGTTGCGAATGCAACAGAACAGTTAAGTGCGATGTTACAAACTGTGTTTATCACTCAACAAGTGATTACTGCGAAGCAAAGGAAATCAAGGTAGGACCCGGATTTGCCGCAAGCTATAAGGATACCGCATGCAATACTTTTGTTCAGAAAGACTAACTATTTTAGTATGTTAAGAATATAGGAAGTCATATCGGATTTATCTATTGAATCCTTGAATCTTACTTCCTTGTCCTTAAGTCCTGCAAGTCCCTCAGGGATAGCAAGACCTGATTTAGCGTTCAACTCCGCAAGCTGTGCAAACGGATCTTCAGCTTCAGCCTTGCCGGCTATTGCTTCAAGCACGCTGGGAGCAAATTTGTACGGGCTTGCGGTTGACGCAATTACAGTTTTTGCGGTATCGCCGGTTTTAGCCTTGTATTCGTCGTAAACGCTCAGAGCAACCGCCGTATGCGTATCGCAGAGATATCCGTAATCGTTGAAATATCTCTTTATTGTCGCTTTTGTTTTGTCGTCATCGCAGCAGCCTGCATAAAATTCTGCGGAAAGCTTAGCCTTGATTGCGTCGTTTACCTCGTACTTTCCGTCGGAAGCAAGCTTGCCGAAGTAATCTTTGATAACAGAATCGTTTTCATCGCACATATCGAAAAGAAGTCTTTCGAGGTTGCTTGAAATAAGTATATCCATCGAGGGAGAAATTGTTTGATAGAAGCTTCTGTTTCTGTCATAAACACCTGTGTTTATAAAGTCGGTAAGCACGTTGTTTGCGTTTGAAGCGCAAATGAGCTTGCCGAGAGGCACTCCCATTTTCTTTGCGTAGTAAGCGGCAAGGATATTGCCGAAGTTGCCCGTGGGAACAACAACATTTAACTTCTCGCCGAATTTAATCTCACCTTTTTTAAGAAGCTCGGCATAGGTTGATACATAATAAACAATCTGCGGTGCAAGTCTTCCCCAGTTAATAGAGTTTGCGCTTGAAAACTGCATATTATTCTTTGCAAGAGCCGCTTTTACGGAAGCGTCAGTGAATATTGCCTTAACTCCGCTCTGAGCATCGTCAAAATTTCCTTTAATAGCGCAGACATCCACGTTTTTACCCTCTTGAGTAGCCATCTGACGTTTCTGCATATCGCTCACACCGTCTTCGGGATAGAACACGATTATCCTTACGCCTTCAACATCCTTAAAGCCTTCGAGAGCCGCCTTGCCGGTATCTCCGGAGGTAGCAACAAGAATGACGGTTTCCTTGCCGTCGCCGGCCTTTTTTGAGGATTCAACAAGGAAATAAGGCAGAATTTGAAGCGCCATATCCTTGAAAGCACAAGTAGGGCCGTGCCAAAGCTCAAGAATGTATTGCGAATCATAAATTTTTGAAAGCTCTGCTATGTTTTCGCTTTCAAAGTTTTTGGTATTGTATGCACCGTCTACACATTTGGCAATCTCAGCGTCCGTGAAGTCGGTAAGATATTTTCCGAAAACAAATTTTGCTCTTTCGGCATAGGTTTTGTCAGCAAGACCTCTGATTTCTTCTTCTGTCAGAGCGGGTATTTCGCATGGTACAAAAAGACCGCCGTCCTCCGAAATGCCCTGTGCAATAGCGTTAGCGCTCTTGATTCTTAAATCTCCGTTTCTTGTGCTTTTGTAATACATATTACTTCCTCCCGTTTATTTCAAAATGCATTTTCATAGTATTCTATTATATATTTTTTCATAATCCCGGATTTTTTCACCGTGACATCCGAAATATCAAATCTCGGCTGCAGGCTGTATCCGGTTTGTTGTAAATAGCTCCCGGCGGCTGATTTGATTTTTCGCTGTTTTTTACTGTCAACAGCGAATACTCCCTTTTGCAGAGTATCCTCTTTTCTTGTTTTAACCTCTACAAAGGCAATTATTCCGCCTTTTTCGGCAATAATATCTATTTCACCGGACTTAACTCTAAAATTTCTTTTTAAAATTTTATAACCTCTTCTTTTTAAATAAGAAGCCGTTTTCTTTTCACCGATATAGCCTGTTTTATGTATTTCAATCATTTGCTGAGAATTTTCCTCAAAAACAGTTCTCTGTGTATAGGGCAGGGTCCGAATTGCCTTAAAGCTTCAATGTGTGCTTTGGTTCCGTAGCCCGCATGCTTATCAAAACCGTACTGCGGATAAAGCTGTGCCATTTGCTTCATGTATCTGTCACGGCTTACCTTGGCGAGAATTGACGCCGCCGCAACAGAAGCGGATTTTGCATCGCCCTTAACAACCGTGACAGTTTCGCAGTCTAAATCGGGCTTGCGGTTTCCGTCTACAAGAGCGAGCCGAGGCTTAAAATCAAGACCTTCAAAAGCTCTTTTCATTGCAAGCATTGCGGCATTGAGAATATTCATTTCTGCAATCTCGGATACGCTTGCGGTAGCAATGCAGTAGCTTTCGGCTTTTTCGAT